>JAGQPK010001399.1 GCA_020426755.1 Planctomycetales bacterium | reverse complement strand
ATTGCTGCCGCAACGCGATGCGGTTGTCGAATAGCATGCTGTTGGGGCGCCGCCAGTGAATCCTTCCCGCTCGGCCGGCTTGTATCGCCCTGCATTGTTGTATTGTGAACTTTCTTGACTCTCAGAAACGTTTTCAACAGTTTGCCGATGAGGTGCAACCGGTGGTCACGGCCGGTGCGGCAGCAGGTCCGCCGCGAGCAAATCGATCATCCACGTTAGCTTCTTCGAGACGTCTGCGTCATTGAATCGATTAGCTCCATCGAGTGTACAGCACACTACGGTGGGAAGCACAATTGTTCACCGTGTGACGTTGATTGTCAGAGTCTCTGCGCGACTTCGTGGCAACAAGGATGGAGCGAGAATGACCCCATCGGCGTGTTTCGTCTATCGCAGCATGGAAGATCGCATCGACGCAATTCGCAACTGCCGTTGGACTAGCGTTAGCGGCAAATGCGTTCGTGACTACTCGATTTGCGATATACTGAACAGCGTAGTTTCGAGCTTGAGTGACGGGATCATCGGGCCGGTGGGGATCGGTGTGGTGACGGCACGGCGTTGCCAAGCACCGGTGGGCCGCAAAACGACTCGTCGTCGTAAGCTTAGACAGTCCGCAATCGTCCACGGCTCGACTCGCGCCGCCATGCCCGCCGTCGGCATTGGTTCGATCTGCTTGCTTCTATTGTGCTGCTGAATGACTTCGCGGGCGCGTTGCGGCAACAAGTCAACAGTGGCATCAAAGCGATTCACGCCACAGGCCGCGCAGATCGAGCGTGCCTTGCGAGTCGGTTCCCACACTGCGAACGCTAACAGTGTCGTCATTACGAGCGTTTGTCGTAAGGTTACCTTGAGCTTCATCGCGAATTCGCCGGGTGTTCTTGCACTTCAGACATCAGAAATCGTCAATCATCATTCATAAATCAAACGGACCATCCTGAAAATCAAATACACAATAAAACAATGCAGGGCGATACAAGCCGACCGAGCGGGAAGGATTCTCTGGCAACGCCCTAACAGCATGCTATTCGACAACCGCATCGCGTTGCGGCAGCAGA
>JAGQPK010001398.1 GCA_020426755.1 Planctomycetales bacterium | reverse complement strand
ATGATCAGTCGTTGCGGCTGAAAACGCTGGACATAACGCTCGGCTAGGTCCAGGTAGCCTTCCGACTGAGCGGCATAAAGTCGGCGCTCTTCGCCAAGGGCCTGGTTGCTCCTGAGTGCCAACACTTTGGCACGCACGCAGGCGCGATACGCTTTGTAGAAGGCAAGTAATGTCGCGGGTGGGTCGTCCTTCGTCTCTTCGACGTAACGACTCATGATTCGTGAACCCACGGCGTGATGCCCCAGCCGATCACACTCCATCGTCAAGAAACCAAGCTCATCGACGATGTCAATCTTGCGCATCACATCAGAGAACTCAATGCAGTCTATTACTGCCGGCCTTTGCATCAGGTAGATGTGCTCGGGGCGCAAGTCGCCATGCCCCTCAATAAAGCGCCCGTCACACACGCGACTGTCAAACAAGCTCGCTCGCTCCTCCAGGAGGTCGAGTTGCGCTTGATGCAAGTGGCGAATGCGGTCCTGGTGTGGTGCGTCATCGAGCAGCAGATCTCGCTGGTTGGATTCGATCATTTCTCGCAGCCGCTCACGCACACGGTTGGGAACCAATGTCAGGGGCGGCTGTTGCAGGTAAAAGGTTGCCAGAAAGTCCGCCAATAGCTCGAGTTCCCGTTCACTGATCGTTTCACGCTGCAACCGTTCCAGCAAACAAGCCTCTGCAGGGAGTCGCCGCATCTTGACGAGCCATTCGGTTGGATGGTCCGTGTCGCCCCACGTCCAGCCTCCATGCTCGTTGGGACTGAGTCCGATCACGTCGAGATATACATCCGGGGCGAGCCGACGATTGAGCTTGACTTCCTGTTGGCACGCTTGACGTCGCGCTTCCGGCGTCGAGAAATCGAGAAATTCAAACCGCACCGGCTTCTTCAACTTGTAGACGTAGCGGTCAGTCAAAAAGACCCAGGAAATATGCGTTTCGACCATTTGAACGTGACGAGGTCGTTCGGGATAATGCGTCGACTGCCTGAGGTAAATCTCCAGCGGCTGCGGTCGCACATCAGTCGTTAATGGGCTCATCACTACCGCTCCTGCTGTCCGGTTCCGGGGCACCGAGCAGTCATCACCTTGGTTAGAG
>JAGQPK010001397.1 GCA_020426755.1 Planctomycetales bacterium | reverse complement strand
TATCGCATTGTGATTCAATTGACCGACCTCAGAGAGATCATGGCCGTGCTCCCGGTCGTCGACCACTGTGTGTTCGTTAGTCAGGAACAGGACGACTCACTCAAAGAAATCTATCGCCTGATCAAACAGACAAGTCATCAGTTGCGTGGCGGACAATGTTGGTCCGTACTCAATCAGGTGACAGATCCGGCGTTGGCTCGTCAATCGCATCGTCGTCTGATGGCGACTTGCGATCGACATTTGAATCTGGCTGTGCATGCAGCAGGGACGCTGCCTTGGGATGCGTCATTGGGCAGACATGGTACAGACGCTGCGGCTTGGACCTTAGGGCTCGAGTCGTCGGGTTTTCGTTTCGCTTTCGAACGCTTCACCGCACAACTCGAAAGCGCCTTTGCAACATCACTGCGGGGAGCGTTAAAAGAAATCGCCGTTTAAGGCGTGAATCGTCGGTGAAAGATCCGAGAGAAACCAGTTGAGAAGATTTAACTACATACAGCAGCGAGACCGATACTAGGACTCAGACGCGCCGTGCCAAGAAGCGGCAAACTGAGTAGAGTACGGAGGCTCTGCGGTTCAGCGGACGAGAGGGTGGCAGCTAAACTGCCCCAAGCGTTCTCTCGCTTCCCGCTGGCTCCATCTGCCAACTCGCTTTGTCTCGCTGATCACAAGAGATGCACCTTGTCAGCGGGTTACGAACACCGAGAGTGCCGATCAGGAAGTTCACGGAGGATTGCATGGCAGTCACGACAGCCACGACGGTTGTTTCAACCAAGCGGCCTCAGGACGAGGAAATCGAAAAGGTCTGGCTTCAATACAAGGCAGACATGACCAACAAACAGCTTCGCAACCGCCTCGTCGAACGCTATTTGCCGCTAGTCAAGTACAATGGAGAACGCATCTGGGCACGCTTGCCTGATGGCGTCGATCTCGATGATCTCATCTCCGCCGGTGTGTTTGGTTTGATGGACGCGATTGACGCCTTTGATATGTCACGCGGCGTCAAGTTCGAAACCTATTGCGTACCACGTATTCGTGGTGCCATGCTGGACGAACTACGAACGATGGACTGGGTGCCTCGCCTGGTGCGTTCGAA
>JAGQPK010001396.1 GCA_020426755.1 Planctomycetales bacterium | reverse complement strand
AACGACGATTCCGTAATGCGGCCCAAAGTAGTCGCTCGGCGCGCGTCATACAGCGCCGCAACTCACGTCGCCTTTCGAGTGCAACTCGTCTCTTTCGCGCGGCAGATGAATCCTCGGACGGTTTCTCGCGAGCCATCTTCGCTCTGCTCCATTGCTGTGATTGAGCAAAACGACGAGTGTGTCTCAATACAAGAATTCCGTCATCCCGCTTGAGACCGTGTATCTCATCCGTGCCACGAAGGCGCACGCCGCGCAGTGTCCCCCCTCCCGCAATCGGCTCTCAACTGCCAAATAGCGCGCAGTACGGGAGGGGGATAAAGGGGGAGGGCGACAGACACCGAGTCCAAAGCACCAACGCAGTCACGTCACCGAGCGACGCCTGCGGTTCGCTCTACGGGGCCAACCCCGGCTGCCCAGCTGGAACCGCAGGGGGAACCGGTGGAGTAAGTGGTCCGCCCAAGGGCCCCAGGTCAACAACCTCTTCAAGAACCGCAGAGGTGCCCGCCTTGATGAAACGGACGTGCGTCAACGAGTAGTGTCGATCCATTTCCGGCAATTGCCAAACCCAATTCCCAACCTGGTTACGACGTCGAAATGCTCGTGTCGCGACCGGAATCCTGTCCAACCGAGTAATCACGTCGCCGACTTCGACTCCGATCGACGGCAATGGGGAAGCCGGGCCAAGATCAAGAACTCGCGCGCCCCAAAACGTAACACGACGTGACGCGGTATCAATGTACAGGTACTGCAATTCAACGGTTGCGTCTAAGCGATAGCAGCGATACCCCTCACCGTCGACAATGACTCGCGTGACGTACGGCACGCTTTGCGGTGCCATGTCCGCCGCAGGCTCCTGCGCCACTGCGTTGCCGCAAACGAGCAACAATGCTGATGCCACGAATCCGATGAGCCATTTCATTGGGATGTCTCCTTCCGACTGCAATACTCAACCTCGCACATTTCAGTGTGAGGGCCACAGCGTTCGGGGGCTCATCCTATTTGACGCGACCAGAATGTCAACTTTCGTGTACGCATCACGCAGGAGTTCGCGCACTGCCGAAACAAACACTGAAAGGACCGTCAGAACGCCGCAGTAT
>JAGQPK010001395.1 GCA_020426755.1 Planctomycetales bacterium | reverse complement strand
AATTACATCTCGCGCTACGCGACGATGCATCCTTGGGAGGATTTCGCCGAGACGTTTGCCAATTACTTGGACATGATGGATACCGTTGAAACCTCGGAGCACTTTGGCTTCGTCAACGGAAACTGTCCGACGTTCATGGATAAGCTCCACGCCTACGAGCGCCTCGGCGTCGCAATCAACGAGCTCAATCGTGGTGTCGGCGTACTTGACTTGGTTCCGGAAGTCTTCACGCCGAGTGTCATCGAGAAGCTTCGCACAATCGATAAGGCGGTGATGACGATTCAGACTCGCGGGCTGTGGACAACTCCACAGGCCCCGTGCTCAATCTCCAACGACGGTTCGTGCGCAACGCCATCGTCGGTTCAAGTTCCGTAGGTGAAACTACGGTCGAGTCCTCAAACGGCCTTAGTGCACCCTGATAGTTAAAGATCCGAAGGGCAGTAGCCATGACTGAAACCAACGAGAAACTCGCTGCAATCCGTCACAACATGTGCGTGGTTCGTGATCAATTGTCCGACGAGGTCGACGACGCGATTCAACAAGCGAAAGACGTCGTCGATTGGCGCAACTACGTTCGAGAGCATCCGTTGTTGACATTCGGAGTGGCAAGTGCAGTCGGCTTTCTGCTCGTGCCCAAGCGACGACAGAATATCACCGTGCTCCAGGCGGACGGCGCAGACGTGCGGAGAGCCTTGAAGGAACAGCGCGACGCTGACAAACCCACGCTGGCGTCGATGGCGGTGAGCGCCTTGTCGGCTTTGGCATTCCGCAAGGCAATGGCGATCGCACAGGCGAAAGCCGAGACGTGGCTCATTCCACCTCAAGCACAGCCGCGTACTGCGGCGCCAGTGACAGCAACGGCAGGATCGTCGCCGCATACCAACGGAGATCACATCCGGGAGCGACGAGATCATTAATACGCGTTTTACTCACGTCGCGTTTGCGCGGCAACCTACGCCTGAATTCAGGCAGACTAAATCTGACAAGGAGATGTATCATGGCCAATACAACCTATCAACCGAATCACAGCGCAACGCCGAATCATAGCGCAACGCCGAAGGTCGCGGCTGCCAACTCGCCAGGGTGTCAGGCGCCGCTGCGGCCCTCGGAAGACATTCTCGCTTATGCACAGGAG
>JAGQPK010001394.1 GCA_020426755.1 Planctomycetales bacterium | reverse complement strand
AGCGGCAATCCAGTTCGCAATGCGGTCGTCGAAATCTGGCAAGCCGATAACAATGGCGCGTATTTGCACTCGGGCAGCGGCAACGCCGAAAAGCGTGACAGCAACTTCCAGGGCTTCGGACGTTTTCTGACCGGGTCGAAAGGCGAATACTTGTTCCGCACGATTCGCCCCGTGCCCTATCCAGGCCGCACACCTCACATTCACTTTGCGGTTAATCGCGGCAGCAAACGAGTCTTGACGACGCAACTATATATGAAGGACGAACCTCTTAACGCAAAAGATGGCATCTACCGCAGCCTCGGTGCTTCAGGTTCGCTTGTTACGTCCGACTTCGGGCCGTTGGCAGATAGCAAGGTCGGAGAACTCTCGGCGACGTTTGATCTCGTACTTGGCATGACACCAAACGAAGACGCGTAGCGGTATCGCTGCATCATAAGTCGCGTGTTGGACGAGTGGTGTTCGTTGCAGCAAACTCGCGCGGACGCGTACGCTCAACACGCACGCCCGCGGGAACACACATTGCAGCCTTAGGAAGAGGCACACGGTGTTCTCTGAACACATGCGCGTACCCCCGTTGCTGAATTATGCCTCAGAATTGGTTGAGTCGTACACGGTTGCCAAAGACTCGTGAAGCAGCTCGCATGCGTTTGGTAACGCTTCTTCGCCGAGCACGGCGTCATTGAGCGAATCGGCGCGACAACTACCCAAAATGCGAATGGGTGTACGAATGCCTAACGATGTTGCTGACGTTACCAAGCGTCGGCGCAGCGCAGGACTGATCTCTTGCCCACTTCGCAGCAGGAGTCGCCCATCAAAGGTGGTGACATCCTCCGCGACGATGTCTCCATCAGCCAGCTCGTCTGGTTCCATCGGCAAGGTTCGCGCGTCGACTTCCTGCGTGAGCAGATCAGACAACGCGGCCATTGCTTGCGGATTGTAGTTCGCCTTGAGCTTGGCGAGTTCTTCCAGTGCGTGGTTGGGACTGAAGCCCTTCTCCATCAACTCATCTAGATCAATTGCCAATCGCAGCGAGTCGATGTCTTTCGATGCAATCGCATTCTTAGCAGCGACCGACGAGACGCCCTGTTCCTTGACAGCGTAGATGGCTTCGATAATTGAGGCCACACCTTCGAGACGGGGTATATTCGCCACGAGA
>JAGQPK010001393.1 GCA_020426755.1 Planctomycetales bacterium | reverse complement strand
AAGAATGGCAAGGGATTGGCGGATCGCATTGGGACGTTGCGTAACGATTTGACACGCAAGTTCGGCATTTGGGTGCCAGCGATCCGAATGCGTGATAGCCTTCACTTGGGTGCCGAATCCTATCGGATCCTAGTCGGCGGGCGCGAAGTTGCCCGTGGCGAACTTCGCCAAGGCAAGATGCTTGCCATCTCGCCCGGCGAGAATGCTGAACAACTCGATGGCGAAGAAACGCAAGATCCTGCCTTTGGCCTACCGGCACGTTGGATTGCCTCGCATCTCCAGCAACGTGCCGAAATGAAGGGTTACACCGTCGTGGATTGCTCCACCGTGATGATCACTCATCTCGGAGAAATCCTCCGCAAGTACGCCCACGAACTACTCAGTCGCGAAGATCTGCGCAAGATCCTTGATCGAGTGCGCGAACATTCTCCCACGATTGTTGACGAACTGAAACCAGACGTCATTCGCATGGGCGAATTGCATCAAGTGCTAATTCTCTTGCTTCAAGAACGTGTGCCTTTGACCAACATGACGCGCATCTTGGAAACGATCGTACAAGTCGCTCCGCATGTGAAGTCACCCGTGGAAATCGCAGATCGAGTTCGCTTGCAGCTCGGTCGTGATATTCTCGACCGCTTACGAGACGATAAGGGCCGCGTGTCTGTTGTCGTATTCGAACCACGGTTGGAGGGCAAGTTGCGCGAACACTTGCGCGACCGACAGTTGCTGCTCCCGCATGATGTGATGGAGCGACTCGTTTCATCCTTAAACTCGAAATGGGAAAAGGCGCAATTGGATAGTCGCGAAGTAACTGTGCTTACTGACGGTGAGCTACGTCGTCCGTTGAGAATGACGATAGAGCGAGCCGTTCCGGAGCTTGCTGTCACTGCCTATGCCGAAGTGCCGAGCGATCTATCGCTAGACATTCGGGAGATCATCAAGATGGATGAGGTCTTCAAGAAAGATAATGCTGGTCATGCTGCGACTGCTGATGCACTCGCGGCTTCTACGATGGCCGCAGTTGCGTAGAGAAGTGTGCCACAGCTCGAGACCTGTTTGAGTCGATAGAAGATGAAACGATTGCGAAGAAAGATCCCATGGGGACGTGTTTGCGGGATGATGGCAGCGGTCGTCGTCACGCTGTTGTGTGTGCTCAGCG
>JAGQPK010001392.1 GCA_020426755.1 Planctomycetales bacterium | reverse complement strand
TCTGCTGTACGAGGAGTTCGATCGTTGGGGTCCCGATGGCGTGCAAAATGCGTCACCTTTGGAGCAAGTTCGATTAGCGCTAGGGCACGACGAGATCCTCATCGAGTTTCAGTCCCGTCTACGCGAAATGCAGGACTTGCTCTTGAATCCAGATCAAGCCTGGCAGGCCGTGGAGGAGTACGCTCGCCACGTCGAACGATTCGCGGATGTCGACCGCGCCATGTGGAATTACAATCCGCGCACGTCGGCGGCGCACAAGGGCTACTTCTACAAGTCACCGGCACCGTACGATGGCGGCGCGGCCGGCCAAGTGCGCCGGGCGCTAACGTCCGCAGATTTCGAGGGCATGATCAATTGGGTAAAAGAGTTTATCGTCGACGGTGGTTTCGGCGGCAGCCAACTTAAGGTGTTGCATCAGGACAGCGACATCCCCGCGACTCCTGTGGTGACTGCACTTGGCACGACCTCGATCACCGATCTGCTTTTTCGTACCAGCGAGTTCCTTGATCCGCAGGGAGCTGATACTTTTGCGGCGTTGGAGTGGCGAGTAGCTGAAGTGACTGACGCAGCCGCACCAGCATACGATCCGGACACTCCGGTGCATTTCGAAATCACGCCCACCTGGACGAGCGGACGGACAGAATTGTTCTCCGACACAATGGTTTTGGATCCCGCCATATTACAAGTTGGGCACGCCTACCGAGTGCGGATTCGCATGCAGGACACGACAGGTCGCTGGAGTCACTGGTCGGATCCATTGCAGTTCATTCCGGCGGCCGCGACAAGTTCGCTGCATCAGGCCTTGCGAATCAGCGAAGTCAACTATCATCCAGGCGCGCCCACGGCCGGCGAAATTGCTGCAGGATACACGGACGCCGACGAGTTTGAATTCATTGAACTTGTAAATCGTTCAACGAACCCGGTCGACTTGCGCACCGCGGCTCTGGTGATGTCGCAAGATGACATGGGCGAAGAAGGAGTTTACTTTTCCTTTGCTAATGGCGCGGTGCAGACATTGGAAGCCGGCGGACGGGTGGTTGTTGTGGAAGACATCGAAGCCTTCAGAATGCGCTACGGCGACGAACCTCGTGTCGCCGGGCAATGGACTGGGCAGCTCTCCAACGCGTCCGAACAATTGACGCTTATCGCGTTGGGCACCATCATTCAACAGTTTCGCTATCAAGATGA
>JAGQPK010001391.1 GCA_020426755.1 Planctomycetales bacterium | reverse complement strand
CCAGTCGGCAACGGTTGCGCTAGCGGCTGCGTCGACAACAACTCGCCCTGCTCGTCGTAGCTCGCGTACAGTCCAATCGAACCGTCGGAGCTGGTAATCTGTGACAACAATCCGGCAGTCGAGCTGTAGGCGAACTCGACACGACGAGCACTCGCCGCATCAACGACTCGCGACAAGCGCCCCGACTCATCGTACTGGTAACGCACCTGCTGACCGTCGGGACCGATTAGCGAAGTGATGCGGCCGTCTGCGTCACGCGTGAAACTGACACGCTCGCCATTGCCGGCAACTAATCCGCTGCCCGTCCACACGAGCGTCTGCCCTGCTGGCCCCACAATCTTGGCCAGTTGATAAACAGCAGTCGGCACGCCGTTCGTCGCACTTGTCGGCCCGGATTTGACTGAATAGTCGTAGCGTGTGCCGTCCGTGCCGGTCAGCTGCAACACGACGCGTCCCGTATTGACGAGCAACTGCGGATTGTAAGGCAAACCCGTACCAAATTCGTACAGCGAGTTGCCGACCTGCTGCAGCCGTGTCGACGTGCTGGCCAGCTGGAACGTCACCCCCGCATCGGGCACCCAGACGGGCTCGACCAAGCGAGTATCCAGATCGCCCAGCGACTGTGTCACGAGCGTAAAGCCAGCACGTTCACCCGTCGGCAACGTCAGATAGATACGCGTGCCTTCCTGCCATGGTGCCACGCGTGTGTGCGCATTCGAGTCGCTGCCGGTTTCGCTCACGGCAATGTTCGGCTCAGCCAGCGGCAAACTCCAGCCACTACCAAGCTGGCCGACGCGCTCGATATCCAAACTGTTGTATTGCCGCACGAAATCGATCGATACGCCGTCAAGCGTCACTGATAGATCGTTGGTCGAACGGATCAGTACGTTCGTCTTCTCGGGAGCCGCGACTTCCAAGGGTTGCGCCACACGTGTAGTGCGGCCAGAAAGATCCTGCGCCACAAGTTCCAATCGATAAAAGCCGTCGGCCAAACGATGCGGGTCGATCGTCACTGTATGACTGCCGACGTCTTCCCAGGTCGCGATCACTTGCGTCGAACCATCGATGGACGAGACGAGCTGAGCCTCAACCGTATCGAGCGTCGCGTCTTGTACGCTGAAATCAACCGTCAGCGGTTCAGTCACGCTGATCAGCGCGCCGCCTTGCGTCCAACTGACAATCGGCGCCACACTG
>JAGQPK010001390.1 GCA_020426755.1 Planctomycetales bacterium | reverse complement strand
AGAATTAACACTGCGCCGATCATCGCAAAGAGAATTGCCGCAGGACACAAAACAAACACGCGTTTAAACGATGACGACATCATGACAGCACCTACAAGCCTAGGACCAAAGCCACCCAACGCACACGCGTCAGCGCGTGCACGTGCTCGTGTGGTCCCCGCCAGCTGTATTTTATGTGGCTGCTGATTGCACCACCAGATAGCGCGCGTGCTCCGGCACGATCAGCGCGTGTAAATGGTGCGTATGCGTCAAGTTTCGTAGCCACCTTTTTGAAAGGCAATGACGAGATCCGACGAATTCACCAGTCCGTCGCAATTCCAATCACCGTCGCCCCAAGGTGAAGCGCTCTCGATACCCGAGTCATACAACCCGCGTTGAAACACCTGCACAAAGTCTTTGGAATCGAATCGCCCATCCAGGTTTGCATCCCCCCAACGCGTGCCGAACACGACTTCGATCATGACACGAAGATCTTCCTGCGTATTCGCCCCATCTCCGTCCAGGTCCCACCGAGGATCGATGTCACTGTTCGCCAGTCCGGAACACAATAAATCGACATCATTCACATTGAGTTGATTGTCACCGTCGAAGTCCGGGGTTCTGAAAGCCGCCGTGCCGGGACTGCCGCCCGCACGCACGCTCGCGCGCCAGCGCTCGGCTGAATTGTAATCGGGAACGAGCATGTCGAGTGGACTTGTCAGCTCCAACGTTGCTCCATCACCATCCGCTGCCGTCGGCCACGGCGAAGAATCATCGTAGGTGATCGTGGCTAAGAGCGAACCATTCGCGTCCACAATCTCGACCGTTTCTCCGGCGTTGTCGAGTTGCCCTTGGAACTGAGCGACGACCGGCAGATCGTTGCCATAGCGAAGCGCAAATGCCGCGGGATTGCGAACCAACAAGGCGGCCTGCCCCGCTGGCAGCACGGCGTCGGCGATTGTCGCTTCCACTCCGTTGACGATGCGAATTCCCGCCAAGTCGACAACCGACCGGCTCACGTTTAGTAGCTCAACGAATTCAAAATCACTGGCCGTAATCTCAGGGAGCAGGGCAAGTTCCGCAGCGGTGGGATCGGCGGGGTGGTAGTTCATTTCGCTGACGCGCAGTGCCTGGGAAACCGCAACTACGCCGGTACCCGTGACGTCGACATGGGCGACTCCCACCACCGATCCATGCCGGTCAACCGCCTCGAGCTGATAG
>JAGQPK010000138.1 GCA_020426755.1 Planctomycetales bacterium | reverse complement strand
CGCCCTGTTCCTTGACAGCGTAAATGGCTTCGATAATTGAGGCCACACCTTCGAGACGGGGTATATTCGCCACGAGATCATGACTGATGTGCGCGGGCGGAGGCAGATCGCGAACGCCGGCAAACAGTGATTGATCAGGAACGGTGATCCAGCCGATTTGAAACAGCATTGCCGCGAGTTCAACTTCCCACGGGCGCTGGCAACCGCTCTGTCGCGCCAGCCGATGGGCAATCCGTTGAATGCGAGACGCTTGGGCGGCCGCATGAGGGTTCACTAACGCCAACAGGTCGGTAACCATCTTGACGCAACCAGTCAACGTTTGAGAGAGTAGTTCCCGCTCGGTCGTCAGCAGTCGATAGTGATGCAATGCGTCGCGAATGCAGCGATCTACCTCGTCAGGATCACAGGGCTTGCTGAGAAACCGAAAGACGTGGCCTTCGTTAACGGCATCAATGGCCGTCTTCTGATCCACGTTGCCGGTTAGCATGACACGTACGGTATCGCGGTTCAGTTCACCGATTTGCTTGAGATACTCGACTCCATCCAAACCGGGCATCCGCATGTCAGCGATGGTAACTTCGAAAGGTCCTTCTTCTTGAAACACACGCAGTCCATTTTCGCCGCCCTGAGCGATATGCACTTCATAGTCGTCACCGTCCAATGAACGGCGCAGGCCAGCCAAGAGATTTGCGTCGTCATCGACGAGAAGAACCTTGGGGGTCATGCTGTACCATCTCCAGTGAGCACTGTATTGCCTGTCAGTTCACGCCACGTCGCCAATCGATCGACTACGCCCGCTTCTACGAGTAATTGGTGGTCGAGCTCGACGAAGTCATCGAACGACTTCGCCGAATCTTGTGCGTGAATTTCGCAGGCATCGGCAACATGCACCGCAAGTGCCACAGTGAAACCACGCTCGGTTGCTTCGCAGGGCGTGTGATGGCACATTACTGCCTCCACGGTCGGCGATGGTAGTCCCCACAATCCCAGCAGGAAGGCCCCGATCTCTGCGTGGCAAGTTTGCAGAATCTGGCGCTCCGCCTGCCACTGCGGTATTCCTTCCACTTTGGACAGCTCAAGGGCCGCGTCATATTCGTCGGAGTTATGCTGCATCAGGATCAGTTTGCCCACGTCGTGCAGCATTCCTGCCAAGAAGGCATAATCTGCCAACACTGCGTCATCAGTTTCGACAAAGGTAATGTGATGAGCTCGTGATGCAACGGCCATGCTGTGGTCCATCACCGCTGTGGCAACATCAGTCCACTTACCCAGCCGTTCGCATTCAGCAAACACGCCGGCAGTTAAGACGAGTGGACGAACCTGATTCATTCCCAGCAAGGCGATGGCATGCCTGGGATTGGCAATTGGATTCGATATGCCAAAGTACGGCGAATTGACAACCTGCAGAATCTTGGTCGTCATGCCAATATCTTTCACAACGATATCCGAGATCTCATCCAGCGAGACTTCCGGGTCGCCCAGCTTTTGCATCAGCAATTGAATATTGCCAGTCAGACTCGGCAGCGAGCGGATTCCTGCCACGATCGTGCGTAAGCGATTGTCATTCAGCTTGTCACGCAGCGTCAACGCTCGCTGAATGGCGGCCATCAGATTATCAAGCTGGCAGGGCTTGGCGAGAAACTGGTGCGCCGGTCCGATCGCTCGCATGATTGCTTCATTCTCAGATTGCCCGGAAAGAATCAAGCGAATGATTTCGGGATGACGGTCGCGAACTTGGGCTAGGAACTCGGCGCCATCCATCGATGGCATTCGCATGTCCGACACCACGACATCAAATGGCTCGCCGTCGAGCTCTAGCAGAGCTTCTTCTCCGGAGGATACAAATTCAGCATCCCAGTCGTCGCACGCACACATGACGATGCGACGAAGCCCTTGCAAGAGAAAGGGGTCATCATCGACAAACAAGATGCGCTGATTCATCAGAGCTTGCTCCAGTGTCCGCGTGATCCAAGTGTAGGGGGAGCCGCAACACGAAGGTCGTGCCCAGCCCGACCTCGCTCTCGATTTGGACGTCACCACCATGACGGTCTACGACAATCGAATAGACAATTGCCAGTCCCTGCCCAGTTCCTTTGCCGACGGGCTTGGTCGTGAAGAACGGGTCGAAGATCTTGTCGCGAATCTCGGCAGGAATGCCGGTCCCGGAATCGCTGATTCGTATCTCGACAAAGTCACCATATGGCCGAGTCGACACGCTGATTCGCCCCATACCGCCCGCCTTCTTCTCGATGATCGCGTGGCTGGCGTTGACGATCAAGTTAACAATCGCTTGGTTCAGATCACCTGGAAAGCAAGCGATTTTCGGCAACTGCGGATCTAAGTCGAGCGTCATTTCCGCGACGTATTTCCACTCGTTCCGCGAGATGGTGGCGGTACTCTCAATACACTTATTGAGATCGACATACGTCTTTTCACGAGTACCGGGGTGCGAGAATTCTTTCATCGCCAACACGATCTGGGCAACTCTTTCGGCGCCTTCGGCCGATTGCTGCACTGCCGTCGGAATCTCAGATAGCAGGAACTCCAACTTCGACTTCTTCGCCAGTTGTGCCAACTCCTTGGTCAGCTCCGGATAGACGCCGTCGGCATTACAACGTTCAGCCAGACCACGGTACGCGTCGATCAGATTGGTAAGTTTCGCGAATGACTTGCCGAGAAAGGCAGTGTTGTCACCGACATATTGGATCGGTGTGTTGATTTCATGTGCGATACCGGCAGCAAGTTGTCCAACAGACTCCATTTTTTGCGAGAAGGACAACTGTCGTTCGAGGTTGCGCCGCGAAGTGATGTCACGCACAAGCCACGTGTACACCCAACTCGCATCAAACTGAACACGGCTTCCTGACAGTTCCATCTCGAATGTGGCGCCATCCTTTTTTCTGCCGATCGCCTCAATGCAGCGGCCACTACATTCGTAATCTGCGCTCCAGAACATCTCTCCCATGTCCTGCCGAGGTTCTTCATCAGGAGGAGGCACGAGCTTTTCGACGTGGCAACCGACAATCTCGTTTGACTCGTAGCCGAAGATACGTTCGGCGGCGGGGTTCACGGAGCGAATGATGCCGCGGCCATTGAAGGAAACGATTCCTTCTGCCGCCGTCTCCAGCACCGCCCGCGACATCTCTGCTTCCAGTTTGAGAGCGGACGCGGTTAGCTTCAGATTCTCATTGACTTGATAGAGTTCACGACTCTTGCGTTCGAGGAGTTCCTCGGCCTGACGGCGTGCCCGCCGTTCACGATCAATGGCCCGTTCCAACATCTTGGGTTCTAGGTCATGCATGCAGTCACTCCTGCTTTCGCCGTCAGTAGAAAGCGAGCCGACGTGCCGTCATTGCTAAGGTCTTCTCGCGTCAAACCATAGCCATCTTCAAAGTACTCAATTGATGCCTCGATCAGACCTTGTGCCAAGTCGGCAAAGGGTCGCGTCGATTCGTAGACAATTTCCAAGTCGTCTTCGCCGAGTTCGGTGAGCTTAAACATGGGAAGTTCGGCATCTGGATTCAGCTTACTCACCTCAACGTGAATCACCGATTCGACGCTCTGCATCAATTCAGCCGTATTCGTGATGCCCACAACAGAATACGGATAGGCACGTACAAAGCTCTTAAAGAGATGATGCCCAAACACCTTAACGAGGTCGGAGATCGGGATGTCGACTACCTTGCTCAACTGCTCGACAAGACGCAGCAGTTCGTGATAGTCGTAATTACCTACCGAGGTGTAGGCGCCTTGAGTCTCCGTATCCACGGTACAGACCAACCGGTCGTACATTGCCATTCCAAATCGCTCTTCGACAAGCTGTTGGAATTCGGTAAAGACGATGCCTCTCATTTACCACCTCGAGAAATTCACTGAGCTCAGGCTGTACTCCGCGAACGCCGCGGGGCCGAATTCACCTCAAGCGTGGCTCAAGTTCTCACAAATGCGGTTGATTTCTGCCGCAATTTGCTGTGCAGAGAAGGGCTTCGTGAGGTAAGCCGCAATCCCAAACGATTCGACGTGGTGACGAATCCGCTTCGACCGGCAACCGGTTAGGACTAGGACCGGGATGTCACGAGTTTGCCGATTGTTCATCATCCACTCGATCATCTCGACACCGCCACCATTTGGCATGCCTAGATCGGCAACAACGACATCGGGACGGCGTGTGACAATGGACCAGTAGCCTTGGATTCCGGAGTAAGCCGTCGCAACCTCGATGTCATAGAGGCGGAGAGTGCGGTTAAGGGCAGCACCCACGTGGGGATCGTCGTCGACGCAGAGAACGTGGCGCGGCGTTTCGTCGACGTGCTGCAGATCGGGGCGTAGACCGGGAGCGGTCTCGATCGAGATACAAGCCACGGCGACTCTCCTTAAAAGAAGACAAACGAGGTTGCGAACGGCTTACCTGACAGATGCCCAGTTGGTTTCGGCCTCCCGGCGAGCGAGCAAATGGCTTGCGTGCACCTTCACTCAACTGCCTAGGGATGGGAGTCTCGTGGCCTTACAACCGGCTGACACTGTCGAGCCTGGGCTAACGAGAGAGGTAATAGGCAAGCGGTGTGCCAGAAGTGATTCGCTGTCGAAAAGTCGCTGCGATCGCCGAAAACCGCGTGTTTTTTAGAGTTATGCAGGTGTCCGCGAACAGGCACGAGTTTGTATGACGAGCCAGGACGGTAGTAATTTCCGTCGGCGTCGAGAGGATCCAGCAGGAACTGCCGTCCAGTGCGAGGGTCGGCCCGGGATGCCAGACGGAGCAAATTCTGCTACCGTCTGATCATCTCGGCGCGACACGCACGAATCCGCCCCTGCTTGTCCATGGCGAACCTATCGGGCGGTTGAGCTAACCGTTGGCTGTTTCGCTCTGCAGTTCCAGAACAAGATGATCTAAAACAGCTGCCAAGGTCAGCACTTGTTCGGCCAGTTGGCGGTAGGTCAACATGGCATCTGCCAATTCGCCATCCTTGGCCATGGCTTCAAGTTTTCTCGCAGTTTGAAACGCTTCACGTGAATGAAACGTTCCAATTGCTCCTTTCAGACGATGGACGGTTTCGCGGACTTGGACGGAGTCCTGCGCGGAAACCGCGTCTCGTATATCATCCAGCAAACCGGGGTAGTAGCCCGCGAAGAGCCCGACAAGTTGCGAGAGCAACGAAGGATCGTGCAACGCCGCGGACAAGGCCGCTTCGCGGTCTAAAACATCCTCGGTCGGCTTCATGAGCTCATTTCCATCGACACCTTGGCGACGGCCGGCTTCGACAGGCCGTGACGACGCATCTTGTTATAGATGCTCTTTTCGCTGATGCCCAGGACGCGAGCCGTTTGGGCCTTGTTGCCGCGGCACAGATCCAGCGTGTCGATAATGGCTTGCTTCTCCAAATCAGCCAGCGTGCGGCCAGCCAACGGAGAGATGTGCGGAGCCTTGTCAGTCAGGTTCGAAGGGGTGTCACAATTAAGCATCGTATCGTTCTCCTTAATAAAGTTGTGCTGACAAAAAGCGGCAGCACGTTCCAAAACGTTCTCTAGTTCACGAATGTTGCCGGGCCACCGTTGACCCTGCAGTAGGTTGACCACTCCGTCGGAGATGCGTAGCGGTCCAGACGTCCTTCGACTGGACAGGCGTGCCAAAACTGCTTGGACGAGTTGTGGAATTTCGTCAACTCGTTCTCGCAATGGTGGTACGTGAATCCGCAACACGTTCAAGCGATAGTACAAGTCCTCCCGAAAGCGTTTCTCTTGACACATCAGGCTTAAATCTTGATGGGTCGCGACGATCAATCGAACGTCAACGACCTTCATGTCATTTGATCCGATTCGCTGGACAGTCCGATCTTGCAAGAACGTGAGTAACTTGGGTTGGAGGTCGAGGGGCAAGTCACCAATCTCATCGAGAAATAGCGTGCCGCCCGCCGCTGACTCCACTCGTCCTGGTCGATCGCTGATTGCTCCCGTGAATGCACCTCGGCAGTGGCCAAATAGCTCTGCTTCGATCAGGTCGCGTGGTAGCGACGCACAATTCACGGCCACGAATGGGCGAGCGGCTCGAGGCCCTCGCTCGTGTAACATTCGAGCGATCGTCGTCTTTCCCACGCCGCTCTCTCCGGTGATCATCACCGTGGAATCAAGCGGCGCGAGTCGTTGTATCTGTTCCTGCAGGTCACGATCCGTCGGAACCAGGCTCACTTGATCCGTCCCAGAGGACGCTTGACCAATTAGTTGCCTCAGTCCTTGGTTGTCCCGCAGTAGTTGTGTCTTTTGCACTCCTTGTCGAACGCGAACCAACAACTCTTCTGCGTCGCATGGTTTGCGGATGTAATCAAAGGCTCCGGCCTTCATCGCCTCCACCGCGTCGCTCACCTCCTCCGAACTGGTGATCACAATCACTTGCAGCTCAGGATGCTCGCGATGAATCGTAGCCAAGCATTCCATGCCTGTAGTTTGCGGCATTCTTAAGTCCAAGAGAGCCAGAACTAGGTCATCATTGACACACTGTAAGGCTTCTTTTCCATTGCAAGCCGTGACCACGACATATCCGGAATGTTTCAACAATTGTTCAAGCGACGTTCGAACAACTGGATCATCATCTGCAACGAGCAAAGTGCCCAACTTTCGCAGCGACGTTGAAGCCGACTGGCTCACGGCGAAGTCGGCTGGGTTGGCCGACGCGAGCATCGCGTTCACCTGCTGTGAAGTTGTCATCTTTTCGTCACCCCGTTGAGCCGCTCCCGTAAGCGGCAGCCGTAATCACTTCCGAACAAAGTTAGGACAAGTTCTGACAGCAGAAAAATTTGGGGCACGATTTTTTGCGATTTTTTTGCACCGTGATCGCGCCCGATTCGGTCTCCCGCAAAAGCGTTTTTTCGTTCTATTTCAGCGGCAAGTGTGCAATTCAAACGCGTGCGCAAATGTTCAACTAAAGTCGTTCGCGCTGAAGTGCACACAGCGATGTGTTACAACAGTTTCTTTAGCCAATCATCGCAATTCAGCTTGATTATCTGCGGAGCACCAGCATGTATGCATCAACACGAACTGGCGACGCCCAACGACGCCGCTTAGACACGAACGCTGCACGATTGATTCTGTTAGTGGCACGTGTTTTGGCGAGCTACTTGCCACTGATGATCGCCGCGTGTTGCGCCCCGCACACAGTGGCGGCTGAGATCTCGTTTGAACAGCACAACGATCGAATCGAGATTCGTGCTGATAATCAGCCGTTCGCTACCTACGTGTTTCGCGATGAGCAGATCCACCGTCCGTACTACTGCAATCTGATGTCCTCACAACAGGTCAAGGTAACGCGAAACCATCCACTCGAGCCAACGGACTCGCAGGATCATTTCTTTCACTCGGGACTCTTCTTCAGCTTCGGCGACCTCAACGGCATCGACTTCTGGCACATGAACGCCCCGGTGGTGCACCAGTCGTTTAGTCGTGAGCCCGAGCTCAACGCAGGCACGCTGCATTTCACCACTCAGGATGAATACCGAACGTCGTCCGGTGAACCACTCGCTCGCCAGACGGTCGCGCACACAATCTCCGCCACCGCAGAGGGAATACGAATCGACTGGGACTTATCGTTGCAGGCACTTGATCAAATATTGAAGATCGGGAGCAAGGAAGAGGGTGGACTTGCCGTCCGAGTGGCTACGCCGATCGCGGTTAACGCGCAACATGGCGGTCGCATGATTGACGATCAGGGCCGTGTCAACGGCAAGGCAATCTGGGGTCAGCAAGCGAATTGGGTCGCGTCTTCTGCTCCGGTTGAGGGTCGGCAGGTTGGCGTTCTCCTCATGAGTGATCCGAATAATGCACGCGCTTCATTCTGGCACGCACGCGACTATGGCCTGCTAGTGGCCAATCCCTTTGGTCCGCTTAACAAGCCGACAGGTGGCATGGCCGTTTCCACAGATGCCCCACTGCGTCTGAGATTCGCCCTGTTGGTATTCGACACGCAGCGTGATGTGCGGGATTTGGCCGAAGCCGCCTATCAACGTCTCACGCACAATTAGCAGTGGCTAAGGTTCCGAGAGTGCAACCTGGGAAAACGGCGAGCAACCCGTTTTCGACCGCACGCGTCGGGCGTAAACTGAGCATTCGGATTTGCAATCGGCGGGAACGCCGATTGGCCGTTTCCCCAACCTGCGAATGCACGAATGGACCCGATCGACAATCCCTATGCCGCCCCAGCACTCGCTGACGCCAGCGTTGAGATGGTTGACGCTGGCCCGGGGCACCAGCAACTGCAAACGGTGGCAGCGGGTTTGAAAGTACTCTACGTAGGACTCTGCTTGTCGGTCGTGTCTTTTGTATTGATGATCATCATCACACTGACCACCTCCCTGGTTGACACAGCAAGGCTGTTGTCTGGATTCACGGTCTATTTTGTCGCGATCTTGTTGGCGGTCGGCCAAGCGATGTGCATCTCAGTGCCGCCGGAAACAAAGGCACGAGCCTTCGCTATCGCCGCGTTCAGTTGTCAGATTCTGGGGCTACTCAGCGGTCTTGCGTCGACAAGATTCGCCCCGCTTGCGGGCAACCTGCCGTCCACACTGCTCTTCGTTGTCTTTCTGCGTCGAGTTGCAACGTTCCTGGACCGTGCGGATTTAGTCAGGCAGACTCGCAACTGGTTTATGGCGTTGGGTGTCACGATTGCTAGTACTATCGCCGCCCTCGCATATGCCGAGGTATTATTTATCGTCGTTGCATTCGCGATCATTTTTGTCTTCATTCAGTATGCGAACCTCATCAATTATGTACGGACGGCAATAGTACTGCCGACGCGTCGCATGACGATTTAGAACTCGCCACGTCATCACCGCCTCACTTAGAAGGAAAGTGCATTGTTTAGACACGTGCTCATCATTGTTGCGATTGCGATTCAATCCGACATTACACCCAGCGTGACCGTGGCCCAAGATGCACCGACGGTCGAACCAACGAAGAAAAATCAGCCTGAGGTTGTCAAACTCGAGTCGGCCGACCAACTCGTCGGAAGTTGGAAGTTCGTTTCCGTTCTGCGCGACGGTAAGCAGGCACCAGACGATCGACTCAAAGGTCGCGTCGTAATAACCAAGGAGAAGCTGACGCTCAAGTCGGACGACGGTGACTTCGAGATGTCCTACGAGTTGAACAAGACGAAGCAACCGACCCAAATCACCGTCACGATCACGGCGAGCCCATTCGGCGGTGAGGGAGTTTCTACGCAGGGAATCGTCCAACTCACGAACGACAACCGGCTACATCTGTGCTACGCCGAAGTCGGCGCCGACGCTCCGGCCAGCTTCGATTCCCCCAAGGGCAAGACCGATCGTGCCATCGTATTCGAGAGAATCGAGAAGTAACTGCACGACGGTTAGCGTTTCCGCTCGTTAACAGGCCGAACTGAACGAATTGTTAGAATATCGACTTGACTTATGACCTGTCCACTTTGCGATACTGCTCCGCCCGATGGCCTTTCTTCTGACGTAGCGCCCATGAGTTCGGCGGAGAAGTGTCCGCGCTGCGGATTCGCTAACGTAGCGGCCCAGCAAATGATGGATGAATTCAAGCAGCGAGCTTCAGAGCAACTCAAGATACCAGCCTCGACGATTGGCGCGCAGACGCTGTTGCTGGAGTTGCCCGTCGACTCATTGGGATTGGTCGAGTTTGTTACGGAACTGGAACGAGATCACAACGTCAGCTTACTCGAACAAGCCTGGTCGGAAGACGTTACTTGCGGCGACATCGTCCGCATCGTGTTGCAGTCAAAGAATCCGCGACAGGATTGATGGCTCCGCATGTCATTGATGTGGCGGTTCGGTTGGCATCTAACTGGACTGCGTCACTTTAGCTTCGCCGCTTTGGCGTTACCCTCGGTTTCTGGGCGAGAACCGTGGCTAACG
>JAGQPK010001389.1 GCA_020426755.1 Planctomycetales bacterium | reverse complement strand
GAGCGTCACGTTGATGCTGCCGTCATCGTCCATCGTCACTTCCGACTGATCATACAGCAGCGCGCCACAGCCATTTCGCCAAACGACTTCGAATGTAAGCTCACCACCGGGAATGCCGTCCTGCAACGACCCCGAGGCACTCACCAACCGGAACTCCAGCGCGCTGCCCGGTGGCAGATCTTCACTACGTTGATTGAGTATCTGCGATCCGGCCATGGGGAATGTCTGGTGATAGCCAAACGGTACGACTTGACGAATCGTGTGTTCGCCAGGACGCAGCCCTTCCAACAGATAATGCCCCGACTCATCAAAATCTGTATCGGGATTATCGCGCTGACTGCGCGTGGCAGGTTCGCCAACCTGATAGCGACCGTCATTGTTCAAGTCAGCGTAAACGATGACGCCAGCCTGTCCCAACTCATCGGGCGAACGCTCCCCGTTGCCGTCGGCATCAATCCACGCCACCCCCGAGACACTGGCAGCTTTCGGCAACGGACGATTGCCAAAGTTGATGCCCTCAATCATTCCTCCGGACGGCATGTGCAACCAATGGGAACCGTCAGGTAACGGCCAAATGGCGTCAACTGGAATCCCGTTGGGTAGCATACCGTCCATTTCTGGCAGCAGATCAATGGCGATCCAAGAGTACGGATAGGTCTGTTGATAACCTTCCGGCACCACCTCGCGAACTTCAATCCAGCCCGGATGCACACCTTCGATGTGATACATGCCGGTTTCATTTCGAGCGGTCTGGGGATCGTCGCGCATCGTGACTGCGGACGGTTCACCGCGGTCGAACTGAGCGTTGTGATTGACGTCCACGTAAACCGTCACGCCGGCCAAGCCCACTTCATCGCGCTGACGCTCGCCGTCGCCGTTCGCATCCAACCATTTCGTGCCACTGACGACACCCGGCTTGATCGGTTGATTGCCGAAATCAATCTTCTCGGCTGCGCCACCTGACGGAACTTGCACCCAATGCGAACCAGCCGGCCAGGGAGCGAACAACGTATCAATCGGAATCGGTTCGATCGGCGGAATCAGGTCGCCCGGGAACGTCTGCATGTAGCCTTCCGGAACCACTTCGCGTACTTCGTACCAACCAGGTTCGACGCCTTCAATCACATAGCGACCTGACTCGTCGACCGCCGTCGTCGGATCGTCTTGCGAAGTTACCGTCGAAGGCTCACCGCGATCCCACTGCATGTTGTGGTTCGCA
>JAGQPK010001388.1 GCA_020426755.1 Planctomycetales bacterium | reverse complement strand
CAACGCCCAGCACAATGCCGCCCAGCAAATTGATGCCCGTGATCACGAGGCCAGCAATCGCGTCGCCACGCACAAACTTGCCAGCACCGTCCATCGCTCCATAAAACTCGGATTCCTGCGAGAGCAGTTCGCGCCGGCGACGTGCCTCCTTTTCGTCAATCAGCCCCGAGTTCAACTCAGCGTCGATTGCAATCTGCTTGCCCGGCATGGCATCCAAGGCGAAACGTGCGGCAACTTCCGAGACGCGGCTGGCACCCTTGGTGATGACGATGAACTGAATGATGATCAGAATTAGAAAGATCACAAGCCCAACGACCAGATTGCCACCGACGACGAAGCCGCCAAATGTCGAAACGATCTTGCCGGCATCACCTTCGAGCAGAATAAGCCGCGTCGTCGCTACGTTAAGTGATAGGCGATAGAGTGTGATCAACAGCAACAGCGACGGGAAGACGGAAATGTCATATGGCTGAGTTACGTTGACGGTGATCAGCAGGAGCAGAATTGTAATTGCCAAGTTGCCTGCCAGCAGCATGTCCAGCAACACCGGTGGCAACGGAACCAACAAGACAATCAACACGCCCAGCAATCCCAACGAGAGGACGGTTTCGCTGCGGCTGATCATCGAGCCGAGTGTCGGTGAGTTGTTCTGCGTGCCATCCATGGCCGATTCCTCTTATTCCGTCGCTGAAGCTTCGTGCTTCTTCGTCGCGGTTTTGAGCCGCGCCTATGCTGATTTGCGTTGCGGTTTGTTCGCCAGTTGCGATATCTGAAATGCCTGCTTATTTCCGACCCGCCCCGGCCAACCACGGAAGACCGTCTGACTGCCGATGTCTGCGGCCAACGGTTCACTGACGCGTTGATCGAGTACGATGACGTCTCCCGGCTGTAGATTCAACAAGTCGGAGATGTGAATCTTGGCGCTCCCCAATCGAACGACGACCTGCATGGGGATCTGCGTCGCCAGTTGTTGCAGGCTTGCCGATGATCCCGACATCGATTGGCGTAGTTCACCCACGTGCGTCAGAAACGTGAGCAAGACCTCTTGCGGCAGCATCCACAAGGTCTGCCCAGTCTTGCCACCGAGATCCACCTCGAACTCGGCCAATACAATCGGTTCTTGTTCAGAGAAGTCGCGTGTGAACTCCTGACTGCGCCGCATACCCGCGAATTCGACAACCAATGGCTGCGGAACCGGTTGTGAGTCAGTGAGCACTCGTG
>JAGQPK010001387.1 GCA_020426755.1 Planctomycetales bacterium | reverse complement strand
CACGCAGCAGATTGCCGGCGACTTGCTGCCGAACGCGACACAGGAACAGATCCTGGCGACAACCTTCTGCCGGTTACATCCGCAAAAAGTTGAAGGCGGGAGCGTGCCCGAGGAGTTTCGTGTCGAGTATGTTGCGGACCGCAATCAAACGTTTGCCACCGCATTTCTCGGCTTAACGATGGAATGTGCGCGTTGTCACGAACACAAATATGATCCGATCACGCAGAAGAACTATTATGAGCTGTCCGCGTTCTTCGCCAATATTGACGAAGCCGGGCTTTATTCTTATTTCACTGATGCGATTCCGACTCCCAGTCTATTGTTGACTGATGCTGACACAGAGGCCAAACAGCAAATCGCTCGCGAAGCAGTCGCGACCGCGCAGCAACGTGTTAATCAAGTTGCAGCGGCTCGCTGTGCCGAGTTTCAACGCTGGCTGGACAACGAGGCTTTGGATGACGCCGGTGAATCGCTGGTCGATCGAATTCCAAATCGTTTGACCACATTGACGTTTGAAGATTTCAAGGATGGTGCGAACGTTAAAGTGCCGGGCAAGGTTGGCTCGGCTGTCAAGCTGACTGGCGATGACGTTGTGAATTTGGACATCGGGAACTTTCGCCGCAGCGAACCATTTTCTGTTTCGTTGTGGATGAATACGCCAGACCACAAGGAACGCGCTGTTATCTTTCATCGGTCGCGTGCCTGGACGGATGCTGCCAGTCGCGGTTACGAACTGCTGTTGGAAGATGGCAAGTTGAGCGCGGCGTTGATTCATTTTTGGCCTGGCAACGCACTGCGTGTTGTGGCTCGCGAACCACTGCCGATCGGCGCCTGGAGCCACGTCGTCATGACGTACGATGGTTCCAGCCAAGCGGCTGGACTTCGACTTTATGTAAATGGTCAACCGATCGAAGTCGACATCGTGCGTGATCATCTCTTCAAGAACATCACCGGCGGTGGTGGGGACCACCTGGCGATCGGCGAACGGTTTCGTGATCATGGCTTTACGCAGGGGTTGGTGGATGAGTTTGCCGTCTTCAACCGCGAGTTAACCCCGCTTGAATGCTTGCAACTTGCAGGCGGTGACTCGCTGCTAAAGGCCATCAGAACCGCACAGCAGGAGGTGGCTCGTGCCGCAACAACCCACGACCAAGCGAGCGACATACTGCGATCGGTCTATTCCTATTATCTGTCTGCTGTCGACGCGGAATATCGCGCAGCCCT
>JAGQPK010001386.1 GCA_020426755.1 Planctomycetales bacterium | reverse complement strand
AATCTCAACTGAGTGCCTCTCTGGCCGTTGGCCCGAGATAAGGCGAACGAGGGACCGCGGCTGGCGCCTTTCGGCGAACTACCGACCGAGACTAACGTCATTCGGCGAACAGCGTTGCTCCACTTTTACACGGCGCGATAGTTCGCAACAATTTACACGAGCGGGTCAGCTCTACACGAACTGCAAGGCATCTGAACAGAACCATCGCAGGCAGCTAATTTAGCGACGACGTACCGTTGAAGAATCAATCGTATTTGGCGCAAACAGCGTTCCGGACACTTGCCGTTTTTCCCTTAAGACGTCCGTCAAGCGGACGGCTGGCAACTCTCGGGACCACCCCTCCATCCAAAGCCGCCAGGCTACCGCAGTCGCTGCGTAAGTAGAGGTATTTCGTGCAGACATTTCGATGTTACGTAATCGGTGCGGACTCGCTCCTGATTGAATGCTGCGAACGGTTAATGCAACAGGGACATCAGTTGGCGGGAGTGATTACTTCCGCAGAACGAATTGCCAAGTGGGCCCGGCAGCGGGAACTGCCGGTGTTACCGGACGATGACCAATTGGCCACACGACTGTCCGGGGAACCGTTCGACTTCTTATTCGCGATCACGCACCTGTCGATCTTGCCGCCCGAGGTGTTAGCGTTGCCGCGGCGGATGACGATCAATTTTCACGACGGCCCCTTGCCGCGATACGCTGGCCTGTACGCACCCGCCTGGGCACTCCTCCATGGCGAACGCGAATACGGCGTGACGTGGCATCAAGTTGTCGAGGGGCTCGACGAAGGTGCGATTCTGAAGCAGCGTTTGTTCCCCATCTCGCCGGGCGAAACTTCGTTATCGCTTAACACGCGTTGCTTCGAAGCGGGGATGGAGACATTTTCCGAGCTACTTGACGAGCTGGCCGACGATCGCGCGCAGCCCGTTGCTCAAGATCTATCTAATCGCAGCTATTTCTCTCGCGCACAACGACCGGCCGCCGCATGTGTACTCGACTTGCAGCGACCTGCGGAAGAACTGGAAGCACTCGTCCGCGCGCTCGACTTCGGTCGCTACGAGAATCCTGTCGGCGCGGCCAAGCTGGTTCACAACGGTGACGCAATCATCGTCACGCGTGCTACCGCGCGCGACGACGCTCGTTACGGAGCGCCGGGTACAGTGCTGGCCGTGCACGACAATGAAGTACTGCTGGCCACCTCGCGACAGGTCCTAGCCATCCAAGAAGTCACGACACT
>JAGQPK010001385.1 GCA_020426755.1 Planctomycetales bacterium | reverse complement strand
CGGAGATAGCAAAGTTGTGTGGTACGATGAGTCCGCGGGGCTGGGACCGCTCTAGTGAAACGCTTTTCCCTTTTGCGGTACTATCGCAATGATGTCCTTGGTGGCTGATAGCTGGTTGCTGAATGCGGCATGTTGATTGTGATTTGAGACCTCACAATTCAAACCTCAAAAATCATCATTCATCATGCGCCAATTCTTCCGATCCTTCTGAAGTAGCGTGTCGTGCGCCAGATGTTTCTGGATCGTAGTGTGTGTACTCCATGGGATTGTCTGAACCGAATCCGCAGCGGGATCCGTCGTCGCCGGTATCGCGTCGCGATGGACTCAAAGTTGTGCTCGCTAGCTTGCTGGCGTCGTCAGGCATGGCGCCAGCGGCCTTTGGCGATCCAGGTTTAGATCACTTGCCACAGAGCTTAGCGCGAACGCACGACTCGGGCACGCCATTGAAGAGTCGCGCGATTGCGGATTACCAACGCAGCACGGCGTCGCTCGGCGGACGACTGGCGAGTTCACTAGATGAGTTGAATCATGCTGCTGCGTGCGATCAGCCCTACGACGTATTAATTATTGGCTCCGGCTATGGTGGCGCTGTCTGTGCGGCGCGATTGTCGGCCGCCATGCGTCCGGGCACGCGACTGGCAGTATTGGAACGCGGTCGTGAATGGGTGCCGGGCACGTTTCCGGACACGTTCGCCAACCTGATGCGCGAAAGCCGTTACGGTTTGTTCGGACGGAGCCGAAATGCATTGCGCAATCCGCTCGGACTCATCGATTTCACGTTTAACGATGAAGTGCATGTGATGAACGGTTCCGGCTTAGGCGGAGGCTCATTAATCAATGCGGGTGTCGCCGTCATCCCTGACGCAGAGGTCTTTCAGCAGCCCTGCTGGCCAATGGACTTGCAAGATCGAGACGTGTTGATGCCACATTTCGAGGCAGTTGCGCAGATGCTCGATTTGCGACCCGTTCCTTGTGACACGACTAAGACACTTGCCCTGCGTCGATTGGCCGCGCGTCTCAAACGTCCCGCGATCGCAACACCGGCGTTCGTCACGGTGAAGCCGCAGCGATCAGCTCACTATCAGGGCGGAGTTAATCGATTTGGAATGTTGCAGCGCCCCTGTGAGCTATGTGGTGATTGCACGAGCGGCTGCAATATCGGCGCGAAGAATACCCTGGCATTTAATTATCTACCCCTGGCGCGCCGCTGCGGTGCGCAGATCTTCACGCAAACCGAGGTGGATC
>JAGQPK010001384.1 GCA_020426755.1 Planctomycetales bacterium | reverse complement strand
AATTGATTATCGATTGTGTGCCGTCGGTCGAGAAGGTGCGACTGGTCAGTTCGGGTACTGAGGCTACGATGAGTGCCATTCGGTTGGCACGTGGATTTACCGGCCGCGACAAGATCGTCAAGTTCGCCGGCAATTACCACGGTCACGTGGATAGCCTGCTTGTGGCGGCGGGCAGTTCTGCGGCAACCTTGGGCGTACCGAATTCGCCCGGTGTCACGGCCGGCACGGTGAAAGACACCATCGTGCTGACTTATAATGATGTCAATGGCCTCGTGCATGCGTTCGAACAGCATGACCAACAAATCGCCGGCGTGATTCTTGAGCCGGTTGTTGGCAACATGGGATGCGTGACGCCGTCTGAAAGTTTTCTGACAACCTTGCGTCAGTTGACACAAGATCAAGGAACGCTGCTGATTTATGACGAAGTGATGTCAGGCTTTCGCGTGGCCTTGGGGGGAGCCCAATCGCTGCAAGGTGTCAATCCGGACCTGACGACGATGGGGAAGATCGTCGGTGGTGGGTTGCCACTTGGCGCATACGGTGGCCGCGCCGATATCATGGATCATATTTTGCCGGCCGGCAAAGTCTTTCAAGCGGGCACGTTGAGCGGCAATCCGATCGCCACGGCCGCCGGCATTGCCATGCTGACAATGCTCCGCGATGAATCACCGTACAGCAAGCTAGACACGCTCTCCTCGCAACTCGCAGAAGGCCTTGTTCACGCGGCCGCCGCAGCGAGTATACCGCACTCGCTTTGTCGCGTCGGCAGCATGATGACACTGTTCTTTGCCGAAGATCAAGTCGTCGACTGGCCAACCGCGAGTCGTTGCGATACGGCGCGCTTTGCCAAGTATTTCTGGGGCATGGCCGATCGAGGTATCTACATGCCGTGTAGCCAATTCGAAGCCCTCTTCGTCTCTGCGGCTCACACGACCGACGATATCGAACGCACGATCGCCGCCGCGCGAGAAGTCTTCGCCACTCTGTGAGCTTCGAATGTTGAACACTGAATGTTGAATGTCGAATGTTGAATTGAGCGATGAGTTCTGCACTTCAATATTCGATATTCAGAATTCAACATTCAAAATTCAGACGTCCGTTTCTCCTCCGCTGCACTCGCTCGCCCATAGTCAGGTGTGAGTTGCCAGATATCGGTTCGTTCGCCCCGTTGGTAGGCTTGCCGTGTCAGTTGTCCAAGTTTGGCAGCGTTGATGGACCATGACGTGGGAGCACTTACCGGCGTCA
>JAGQPK010001383.1 GCA_020426755.1 Planctomycetales bacterium | reverse complement strand
CTGTTCGCTTATCCACGCAGATAGTCGCGGCGAAGCGAATTCGCCCTTCGACTATCTGCAAATTCAATGAACTGAAATGCTCGTTGCCTAGCTGCGACGACGCAGTCCGCTCAGGCTCAGCAGTCCCAGGAGCAACAGGCTGATCGTGGCCGGTTCCGGCACGGCGGAAACTGCCGCACGCGGGCCCTGCTCGTAGCCACCAGCGGAGAAGGCCGTCACGAAGTCGCTGCTCGAAAACAGGCCATCGCCATTCCAATCGCCTTCCGCGTAACCGGCTGCGGCACCCGTTTCGTACTTGCCGGCCGTGAAGACGGCAACGAAGTCGCTGCTGCTGAACTCACCGTCAAAGTTCGAGTCGCCGAAGTACGACTTCTGAATGGTTTCAACCCATTGTGAACGGTCGATTTCATCCGTCGTGCCATCGCCATTCAGATCGCCACGAGCGTCGTTATCGCGCACGTATTGAGCCAGTACATCAAGGTCACCAGCATCGATCGTACCGTTGCCGTTGTAGTCACCCAGCGTGCCAGCCGCACCGGCTTCTCCGAAGAATTGGACTTCGGAGATTTGCATCGAGTTGGCGGCGTCCACGTCCTTCACTTCCGTAAACACCAGGCGGTACGAAGTGTATGCCGATGTGTTGGCAAACGTGACGACATCGCCTTCTAGGAAACGATCCGGCGGCAGTTCGAGCGTACCTGCTTCGATCAGAGTCCAGCTCTCTAGGTCACCCGTGCTGTGATTCGTGCTGAGAATCGGATCGTTCGTGCCGTAGAGTTCGAACGCTGCGGGGTCGCGCGGTTCCGCATCGTTGGCCGTGGTGACTTGCAGGCCGGTTACGATTGAGCTGCCGAACTCTGGCGTCACAATGAATCCGGAGTTCTCTTCGCCGAAGTTCAGGTACTTGGTGGCCGTGTCACCGTCGATCGCCAAGTCAACAGTCTCTGCCGCCGGTGAGCTGGATTCGACCACCGAACAGCCAACGCAAACTGCCACGATCGGATCTTCTACGTCGAGAATCGAGAAGCCCGAACCATCGTTCGACTCGTAAAAATAGACGTCTGCGATTTGCATGCTGTTCGCGGCGGCCGTGTCTCGCACCGTCGGGAAAATCAAACGGTATGACGAGTAGATTGTCGAGTTATTGACCTCAATCACATCGCTCGACGTAAAACGATCCAGCGGCAAGTCGATATCGCCGTTGTCGATCAACGTCCAGGTTTCGGCGGTGCCGTGGCTGTTGTCGAC
>JAGQPK010001382.1 GCA_020426755.1 Planctomycetales bacterium | reverse complement strand
GCAGCCGACGTGCCTGCTATCACGTTGGATGCACTCCTGCAGATCGAAGGACTGTATCCTGCCGTAAGTCGGCAACACGAGCACGTCTCGGTGTGATTCAAACGCCTTGCTTAGACGGAACACGCCCAGCGGAAAATCCGTGCTCATCTGAATCGACGGAAACCTGTGGACGCCACGGCTCTGGGCGACAAACGATAGTGAATGCACCTGCCGCGTGACCGTTGGTACAGCTCGAAGCTGACTTGGTTCGTCACATCGAACGTGTGGAAGCTGTTTAATCGACGGGTCGTCAGCAAGATGTAACGCAATCGGCGTGCTGGCCGCGTAGCGGTTCGTGTTGAGTTCCACTTGAGCGTTCGTTGGCTCGCCACAATAGACGACTTGCGGAACTTCAACGTGTGTTGTCACATCTCGCAACTGACGTCGATTTAGCCAGATGGTGGTGACAAGCACCGATGTCAGTACCCAGAAGCAGCGAAATGCCGATCGATCGAGTTGTCCGAGTTGCGGCAAGCAATAAAGTGACGCGAGGCATAGCAACATGCCTAGCGACGTCACATTTGTTTTCCACCAACGAGCGATCCGGATGAACGTCCGAAAGTGGTGACGCAAATTGCTCATATCGGAACGGCCAACTCCGATATGATCCGTTGAATAACCTCGCGCGTCGCTTGTCCGGAACCGTGTGTCGTAACGCGTAACACGATGCGGTGAGCCAAGACCAGCGGTGCAACTCGCTGGACATCGTCTGGCATCACGAACTGCCGGTTCGCCAGCAATGCGGCGGACTGTGCGGCGCGAAATAACATTCGAGTACCACGCGTGCTGCTGCCTGTTCTCACGCGTGTGTCGCAGCGTGTCGCGCGAACTATTTCGACAAGATACTCGGCAACACGTCGGTCGACGTGCACTGCGTCGACTTCCGCTTGAATCGCCTTGACTTCGGAAATCGAAAGCACCGGCGCCAACTCCTGATGGCCAGCACTGATCGTACCGTCAGTCGTATCATAAAGTAGATCGACTTCATGTTCGCGGTCAGGGTATTCGAGTGACATCTGCAACATAAAGCGATCCAGTTGCGACTCGGGCAAGGGAAAGGTACCGTGCGAGCCGGTCGGATTCTGAGTCGCGATGACTAGGAATGGGCGGGGTAAGCGATAGCGGCGTCCGTCCAGTGAGACTTGTCGCTCGGCCATCGCTTCCAATAACGCTGATTGAGTGCGTGGTGATGCGCGGTTGATTTCATCTA
>JAGQPK010001381.1 GCA_020426755.1 Planctomycetales bacterium | reverse complement strand
TGCTGACCGTGATGGTGTTCAGCATCGTCACATCACTGCTCAATCTTCTCAGCTTAGCCGTTACCGGCGCTGCTGTGCTCAGTCGGATGACAGCCGGAATTGGTGGGATGGGTGGCATGGGCGCACCGCCATTCTCGGTCGTTATTTGGATGGTGCTCGCACTCTTGCCGTTGGCAGCGATTTTCAGTGCCTTGAGTTTGGCGTTGGCGACTTTGGCTCGTAGTACCAAGGAAGGTCAGTACTACTTGATGCCGCTGATGTTTGTCACGTTGCCGCTGTCGACAATTGCGGTCATGCCAACAACGGAGATCAGCCTGGGTAATAGCATCATTCCGGTGACGGGCGTGATGTTAATCTTGCGTGCGGTTATCGAAGGCGACTATTTGATTGCACTGCGATTCCTGGCCCCAGTGGCAGCCGTGACTGCCATTTGTTGCATCATGGCCATTCGCTGGGCCGTCGATTTGTTCAGCAACGAGTCCGTGCTGTTTCGGGAAAGTGAACGGTTCAGCTTGGGCGCCTGGTTGCGACATCTGGTTCGCGACCGTGGAGTGACGCCAAGTGCGGCCGAAGGTTTTATGTGCGCGATCGTGCTGCTCATGCTGCAGTTCTTCGCGCGACTGTTTGCTCCGATGCCAGACGGTTGGCTGGGGTTTGCCATCCAGACCTTGGTCGTGCAAGTCGCGCTGGTTGCCACGCCCGTATTGCTGTTTGCCGTCATGCTAACAGCAAGTCCGCGGCGCTCGCTGTTGCTTGAGCCGACGCCCTGGCAGAATTTGACCATCGCCGGAATGTTGGCACTCGTTGCACATCCGGCTTCGGCGGCATTGAGCGAATTCCTGCAGAAGGTTTATCCGATCAGCCCCGACGCACTGGCGGTGCTCGGAGAGATCTCGAAAATGCTCCAGGACGCGCCACTTTGGCAAGTCGTGCTTCTAATGGCCGTCGTGCCGGCTATCTGCGAGGAGTTGGCCTTCCGCGGCTTCGTGCTCTCGGGGCTGCGGCATCTCGGCCACAAAGGAATGGCGATTGTCATTAGCGCCTTGTTCTTTGGAGTGGTGCACGCATTTCTCCAACAGTCGATCAATGCATTCATCATGGGCATGTTGTTGGCCTACATTGCCGTGCAAACGGGTAGCCTATTTCCGGGCATCGTCTTTCATGCCGTCCATAACGGCTTGGCGATCGCCTTGAGCGGCGCCGTCACGGCTGATTCTGTGGAACGCTTTCCCTTGTTGAAGCTATTATTC
>JAGQPK010001380.1 GCA_020426755.1 Planctomycetales bacterium | reverse complement strand
CGTGGTATGCTCGTCGAACTCATTGAACGCGCAGTAGAGCTGCCAGTCACGTGGAGCGACCGAGGCCGTCGAGTGTGACAGATAGTCGTCACGAAACTGCGGTAGTTGCAGCAAATGCTGTCGCTTGAGCTGCGCGAGTGTGTCCGTTAATCGCGTGCGCTGGTGTTCAAATTGTTCGCGCTGAGCTTGCTGGGCAACGTTTGCCACACGCATGGCGGGGGGCGGCAACAATGCGTTACCGTCCATCGCATTCTCTGCTAGGCTGAAGAAGTAGCTGTAGAGCGAATAGTATTCTCGCTGCGAAATCGGATCAAACTTGTGATCGTGACAGGCAGCGCAGCCCATCGTCAGGCCCAGCCACACGGTTGACATGGTTTCCGTTCGATCCATCGCGTAGCGAACGACGTACTCTTCGTCGATTGAACCACCTTCGCTGGTCGTGACATTGCAGCGGAGAAAACCCGTGGCGACTTTCTGCGCGACCGACGGATGGGGCAGCAGGTCACCTGCGAGTTGCTCGATAGTGAACTCATCGAACGGTTGGTCGCGATTGAACGCGTCCACGACCCAAGTGCGATATGGCCAGATCGAACGTTCGTTGTCCAAGTGCAGACCATGAGTATCACCATAGCGAGCAGCATCCAACCAGTATCGCGCGCGATGCTCACCGTAACGCGGAGAACTCAACAGCCGATCGACGCAATGTTCATACGCTTCTGGATCGTTGTCACCCAGGAAAGCTTCGATCTCTTCCGGCGTAGGTGGCAATCCTGTTAGGTCCTGTGTCAGTCGGCGCAACAACATGATCCGGTCGGCGGGTGGAGCCGGCTGAATACGATGATTATTCAACTGCTGCCAGACGAACGCATCGATCGGGTTGCGAATCCAAGAGCTGCGATGAGTTGGTAGCTGCGGACGTTGCGGACTTTGGAATGACCAATGCGACACATACGGCGCACCGATCTCGATCCAGCGGCGAATCAATTGCTGTTCGGAGGCAGTGAGCGTCTTGGTCGAGGACGCTGGTGGCATGCGCACGTCGGGATCGTCGGCGGTAATTCTCGTCCAAAGCTCGCTACGACTCAGGTTACTTGGAACAATCGCGGTTCGTCCTGAATCGAGCTGGTGTTGTGCGGATTCCGCTAGATCGAGCCGCAAGCCTGCCTCGCGAGTTGCTGCATCCGGTCCGTGACATTGGAAGCAGTTGTCCGACAAAATGGGCCGAATGTCGCGATCGTAGTTGATGTCTGT
>JAGQPK010000137.1 GCA_020426755.1 Planctomycetales bacterium | reverse complement strand
CCGGCCTGCGGTGTCTTGCTTCGCCAAAACTGATCCGGGAATTGGTTCGCGCAATGCTCCATCACAAAGCCAATGACGTGAATGTGCCCTAGACCGCGTTGATGGGGCGCAAAGATACGTTCACGGACAGTCAGCTCGAATTGCCCATCTTCAGGCCGCGCCAGGTCGTCCGGCAGATGGATCGAGATTGTGCGCCCGTCAGCCGAGACTCGCCATGTACCGGCGATTTCTTCTAGCCGATCAACTTGTGAGACTTCCGTAAGTGTGCGTCCATTGACAAACAGTTGTCCTAACGTCAATGCATCACGACCTGGCGTCTTGGCGAGCAGTGTGCGATAGGGATGGATGCGGCACCGAAGAAACAGCGTGTCATCCATTTGGGCAGAGTAGACCCGTTTGGTTGTGTCCGGCTGCACCCACGTCGGCGTCCAGACCTCTGAGCCTTTGATGATGACACGTTCGCCGGCGGCAGCGCGATAAATGATGGGCCGCCCTGCGCGGCCACCTCGTGCCGGTGCGACACGCTCGCGATAAACTCCGGCATGGACAAGTACGGTGTCGCCGGGCAGGGCCAGTTCTGCGGCGCGTTGGATCGTTTTGAGTGGCTCTTCTGGTGTACCAGCGTTTTGATCGTTCGCGGCCGCCGCCATTCGATTGACAACCAGCGTCCGAGCTGCGACGGGATTACTCACTAACAAGCAGCTTGCCAAGAGCCATGCTGGCTCGACTCGTTGGAACCACCGCATGTCGTTGATGGAGTTGCGACGGGCTAACTGACCACGTTTGAGCGCCCCGAATCGCACACTTCGCGCTGCAGCGTTCCAAATTCTTTTCGCGAATTCGCGCATGTTATGTTTGTACCCAGCCCGCTGTCGGTTGTTGACGAAACTCGAATAATTATAATGAATCGAAGTTGGCAGCGCGATCTTGGCTCGCTGCCCTGTGTTGGTCAAAGCGGTGTCTGCGAGCATGGCTCGCGCCTTGACCACTGACTCGTCGTTGAGCTATGGAAGAGATCCCGTATGTCGCTCGTCAACCGTGACTTCATTCAATCAAATCTTACCGCGGCCGACCCGTGGTGCCGAAGCCACGGCGCATCCAATGGCGGTACGGACTTGAGCGCTGGCATGATCTACTATGCCATCGTCTACGCGATGAAACCCAAGACCTGTGTTTGTTTGGGGTCCGGCGGCGGCTTTGTACCGCGCATGATGCGGCAGGCGCAACGTGACTTGGCAATTCCGGATAGCCGCACGATTTTGGTGGATGGAACGCTGCAGGTCGACAAAGAAAAGAAAGACGTGTGGGGCGAGCCATGCTGGTTGCCGGAAGACTCGGTCTTTCGCACCAACTATCCAGAAATCGAAATCATCTTGAAGCTGACGGAAAATGCGTTCAACGAAGATTTCGTCCCGAACAACACGCGAGTTGATTACCTGCACATTGATGCCGATCACCATTACGAGGGCGTGAAGCTCGATTGGGATCTGTTCCGCACGCTGGTGCCTGACGAAGGTATCATTACGCTGCATGACACCGTCAACTACCGCGAGCCATGTGGCGTTTACCAGTTGATGGAAGAGATTCGTGCCGAGGGTGTCTACGACTTGGTCAACATTCCGGTTTCGTACGGCACCGCGATCGTTCGGAAGCGAATGCGCGACAGTCGTTTAAGCTAACATGCGAGTTACCCTGCTTCAGGATGACATCTACGTTCCAGTTATGGGCGGCGGTATCAAAGCGAACCGCTGTCTGCTAGAGGAACTTGCTCGCAGCGGCCACACGTGTTCCGTGATCGCGCGAGCACGCACGCTGTCACCAGACGGCCCCAGAACGCGGGACGAGTTCTTGCAGGAGTTGACGAATCGCCGGATCGACTTCGAACAAGTTGCGGAGAAGCGATTCGATTTCACCGTCAATAGTGTCCGTGTGCACGCCATTGATGACGATGAATTGACACAACGCGCGGCGGCATGTAGCGAGTGCGTTCGAGAGGCTGCACCGGACTACGTAATTGTGGCCGATGACAAGCGGCGTTATATGTTGCCCTGCGCGCTCGCCGCAGCGCCGGAACGCGTCGTCCTGCTACTTCAAACGATCGTGCAGATGCCATTTGGGCCGCTGTCTGTCAATCCGGATCCGGCCTACTTCGAACTAATGCGGAAGACGCGGGCCTTCGTCGTCATCAGTGAATTCGAGCAAACCTATGTGCGCGAACACGGTGGCATGAGCTCGTCGGTCGTGCATCTGCCGGTCTATGGGCGGGGACCGTTCGCTAACTTGGCGAAGTCGGACGGCTTTGTCACCATGATCAATCCCTGCAATTTCAAGGGACTACCGATCTTTGTGGAGCTCGTGAAGAGCTTTCCGCAAGTGTCGTTCGCTGCCGTACCGACGTGGGGTGCGAATGACGAGATCATGGCACAGTTGCAGCAGTTCCCCAACCTCACGCTGCTGGCTCGTGCGGATGACATCGAGCACATCCTCGCACAAACACGGGTGTTGGTCGCTCCATCGGTGTGGCCGGAAACGTTTGGTTATGTTGTTCCTGAAGCCATGTTGCGCGGTATTCCAGTCATCGCCAGCCGCATTGGCGGCCTGCCCGAAGCAAAGCTGGGCGTCGATTATCTGGTTGAGGTGACTCCTGGCGAGTGGCAGGACGGACAGTTCATCGTGCCACCACAGAATGACAAAGCCTGGGCCGATGCGCTGAATGCACTTGTGAATGACCCCGCCGAATATCAGCGTTGCTCCGTCGCCTCGCGCGCCGCCGCCGAAAGGTTTGTCAATCAGGTCAGCGCAGAGAAGTTTGTCGAGGTGCTGTCTCCGACGGAGTAGCGAACGAACCCGCGTCGGTCGCCGAAAGACGCAAGTCAAATGGCAGTCAGTTGAGCTCCACGCGCGCCGTCCCCCCTCCCGCAATGAACTCTCCACTGCCTTGAATCGCGCAGTTCGGGAGGGGGATTCAGGGGGAGGGCGACAGTCGTTGACTTGGGCGTTGCACTGAAGTCTGCTCTGCTCACCGCGAGTTACTTCGTCGTACAGAAACGAGATTGCGTGACACAAAGTCCGTATCGACCGGTTCCCTCCCCCTGTCCCCCTCCCGGTGTCGAGTAGCGCGAAGTGGAGGCCGTCGACGGGAGGGGGAACTGCGCGTCTTGTATCCTGAAATGTCCACTGAGTACCGAAAGGCGCAAGCCGCGGTTCTCTGTTCTGTCGGAATCGGTGCCGGGGTCGTAATCGACGCTCATGCGACAGAGTTAGCCGTAACGCGCTGAGAGCAATTGATTCGCCCTACTTACCGCCGCTCCAGCGTGCTTTCGCAGACGTACGTGCCGCCTCCGAGTAAAAATGCCGCGCAAACTTGGAATCGTAGATGTCAGCTAGGAGCTGATCTGGAATTCGTATCTGCTGTTTGAACTGTGCGTAGGCGTCGGCGTGACTGCGTTGACTGCTGACGTTGCTGCGTACAAGCGCGAACTGTTCGATCCCCAAGAACTCTGAAATGGCTTGCGCTTTAACGGCATCTGGCAGTTCGCACTGGAAGATCAGTAGTTCAACCTGCTTCTCGCGAATGATTGCATAACCCTTATCGACGGGAAACGGATGTTGGTAAACGTCGACGCCCAACGTCGTTTTCAGCTCCGCATCGAACCAGACCAGCGGACGACCGTGGACGTACGAGTTGATGAAGACATCAATCATCTCAGGTACACTAAGCGTCGATTCATCGAAGGGATGGCCTGTGTAGTTGTCAAATACTTCGAAGAACATCGAGATGTTGTTGGCGACGGGGTCGCGAATCGGGGAAATGACGCGGAGGCGATCGCCCCGTTTGACGTAGCTTCGATAGATTTGCTCGGAATAAAAGCGTTCGCGGCGCCGCCATTGGCGCTGCTTCTCGGGCGAGAGGCGTCGAAACGCCTGTTGGCTGATATCATATTCTTGTTGGACGTAGGGCCAGTATTTCGGCTCAATCTGAATCCGCGCCAGCTCGCGATTGCGAATCGGAAAGAACTCGTGCGACATCAGCACCAGACGCGTGCGCGGATCCGGGCAGCGAAACAGCGAATTGCGAATCGACGACGAACCGACCTTTCCCATCTGGTAGACCAGAATGGGATCGCGCCAACCGAGATATGGCGCGACGTTCACGGCGAAGTATTCGTAGACGCGACGGTCCAGCCAGCGTTTTTTCAAGTGCATCGCCATGAGGATCAGATGAACACAGTCTTGGGGACGGAGAAAATAAAATTGGGTGCGAGGTTGGCGTTGTAGGCGCCGGCCGCAAAATGAATCAGCAGGTCGCCAACATGCACGGTGGGAAATGGACCTTCGTACAGGGAGTCGTTTTCGCGACACGTGGCGCCTTGGATACTCGTCGCCACACGGTTGCGCGTCTCCCGTGGAGACAAGTCGGCCGCATACAGTCGGATGACCTGCGGCGAATAGTGCGTCAATGGCACCATCGAAATGCTGCCATCGCAAACAACAATTTGTTTGTCGAAACGTTGCTTAACGTGCACGACTCGTGTGATCAGCACGATGGCGTCACAGGTTAAGTAACGGCCTGGTTCCATGATCAAAGTGGGACGTGAGTCTCGTTCTGGAAAGAACGGCGACAATGCGCGGCTGACGTGCGCGACGTAAACATCGATCGGTTGCGGCTGCCATTGATCACGACTCTTGGGCTTGGGACTATGAGCCGGGTAGCCACCACCTACGTCGATATACTGCAGCGTTTCACCGCAGTCTGCGAAATGCTGCTGGGCGAACTGTCCGACGCGCTGCGCTGCGACGCCATAAATCTCTGGATCGTCCGTATCACCGTACAGATGTGTGTGGATTCCGCAGAGCTTAAGCTGTGGGTGCTGACGGATTTGTGCAACAGCGTCTTGAGCTTCTTCGTTGTCCATCGAGAATCCGAAGCGGCTGAGCCCCAAACGCGGCAAGTCGCTTGTCACGCGAATGCCAAGACTGCAAACTTCGGCTTGAGCGTCGGCAAGCTCGATGACTCGCGCTAGTTCGTCGAAGTCATTTATGTTTAGCAGTGAGCGGCCTGCTAGTGCCAACTGCAAAGACGCATCGTCTTTGTACGGCCCGTTGTAGATGATGCGATTGCGGGGATAGCCCTGGTCGAGCGCCATCTGATATTCGCGGGCGGAGACAACTTCGGCCCATGCTCCCTGATCCATCAAGACACGATGTCGTGCAACACCGTAGTTGGTTTTGAAGCTGTAGCCAATCGTGTACGGCCCCCAAGACTCTTGCAGGCTGTGAGCCATCGCCTGGTATCGATCCGCGATGATCTGCGAGTCAGCAACATACAACGGCGTCCCGTTCTCGCCGAGTGCTGCACGCAACCGGTCTGCCAAATCCGCTATCGACGGGTAGAACGGGAGTAGCAGATCATCGGGATAGCTGAGGTCAGCGTTTGGGTGGGGCACCGAGAGTCCCTTTTTAAGTGGTGGCCGTTGACGCAGCGTCGTCGACGACCTGTGGGGCGAGCACAAAGATGCCACTACGTTGGCAGTCGCGGACCGTGCGAATGTCTTGCTCAAGCAACGACAAGTCGGCACTGACCAGTGTCACGCGTCCCGAAACTCCGGCCAACCAACTACCGGGCGTACTGGCAATTGACAGGGAGTGTAACGTAGCGAGCGACTTCAGTCGGTCGACGAGTTGTGTGCGGACGAGATGGCCGGCTCGGGCAGGTGCGAGAAATATGTTCACGGCCGCCTGATGCAAAGTCGGCAATTCGTAGGAGTCCGAAACAAACTGTTCAGGTGAAATGATGGACTTCACAAGCTCATCTAACTGAGAGTGGCCGCCGCACTGACCACTTAACGTGGCGTTCAAGCCGGCACTCAAACGCGCATTCACCTCGATCAATACGGGAGCCCCGTCGCTCCACATCAGTTCACAGTGAGCGGCACCGAAGTGGAACCCAAGTGAGTCCAGCAGTTTGATCGTGTAACGTGCCAGTTCCGTTTGCAACTCGCCGTGATTCGGCAGCAACCGCATCATGTCGTACGGTACGAAGTCGTTTGCCTTCTCGGGCCGCTCGTACTGCCAGAAACCGGTGATCTTGGTCCGCCCGTAACAACGGACCGCGTCGACAACGTATTCCGTTCCCGAGATGAATTCTTGTACCAGCGCTCGCTCGTTACATTGGCCCAGCACGTTTGTTTGACCCACGATCGCGCTGTGAGCTTGCTGAATATCAAGGGGTGACGAGCAAAGGTGGACCTGATCAGACGCAACACTTTTCGTTGGCTTGACGATGACTGGCCAGGTCAATTGTTGCTCGGCGAATTCCAGAAGTTCGGGCAGTTCACGCGCAGCACACTGCTTGGGTGTGGCGAGTCCACATGCGGCCGCCTGTTGCGCCATCTCAAACTTATCCCGACGGCACGGCGCCAGAGACTGGGCATTGCACGGCAGACCGAGCGCATGACTCAATCGTTCCGCTAACTCGACCCCAGATTCAAAGCCTGCAATCACGTGAGTCGGTCGGAACGAAGCCAGATCGTTGAGCAATTGTGATTCTTCGCGTGGACTGCTCAATACATCCTGAAAATGCGCTGGCTGAAACCGCGTGCGCATGGCGCTCGGCAAGGAGCTCGAGCTCTCAATTGCAATCAACGCGATACCTGTCGAATGCAATTGCTCAGCGAGCATGGCACCTGACGAATAAGGATCGACGACGGCGACGCGTGGTTCATGCATCGCAAGTCGCCTCCGAGGAAGCACGCCGAGATACGTGCAGCATGCGATGGTGAAAATGATCGCAGACGAGCAGTTCGGTCGAATTGAAGAGCGTCGCCCAGCGCGGCTGATTCAGGCCGCTTTCCTCTGAATTCGGCACTTCGGAGAATTCCCAGCAAAGCTGTCCGTCCATCGTCGCTCCCAACACGCGGTTATTGCCCGTGTCGGAGATCACGAGTGTCCCGTCTTCGGAGCGTTCGGCATAACGGGGATGATGGAGCCGATAGCAACAGCCATCGCCGGCAATCGAGCGGTATTCGCGAATCAAATTGCCATCGCGTCCGACCAGCACGACCCGTTGATGGCCCGTATCAGAGATCAACAAGCTGCCGTCGGGGAGCGCCTGCGCGCTGTGAGGATCCTTCAGCTTAAGCTGCTCTTGCCAGCCGACGGCGAAATGAATGTGACCGGCCCAATCGATCTCCAGTACGAGATCCTGCGCTGAGTCGGTAACGAGCAGATGTCCATTCGGCAAGAGACGCACGTCATGTGGATCCTCTAACGTCTCCGGCAGCGCGGTGTGGCCATTCGAAGATATCAGTCGTGAGACCTGGCGGGACTGCACGCCATCCGCAGTTAACTCGACAATGCGTCCATTGCGCGCGTCAGCGATCAGTAAGCCATCGTGGCCAACTCGACGACAGCAGCGTGGCCAAAAGAGGCCACCCGGTGTTTGCACGCTCGAAATCTGATCACCTTGCAAACGGAGCACGCGATTCTTACCGGTATCCGCGACAAGAAAATCGTTGGGGCCCAAGATGTCAATTGATCGAGGGTAAGAGAAGGGACGGTCGAGTACTGGGCGGCCGCCATATTGCCAAACAAGTCGACCTTGCGCGTCAACTTCCAATACTCGCGCGTGTCCCGTATCGCAAATCAAAGTATGTCCGTGCGCCAAACCTGTCGCGTAGGTCGGGTCACAAAGGCCAGATTCGCAAGGATGCGCCATTGGTAGACCGCCAGCGGCCGATTGAGTCAGCACGAGATGATTGCGCGTGTCGACAATCAATCGACCTCCGCTACCGGTTGTTTCCACTGAGTTGGGACTCGACAAACGCCCTTCAGTGTCACCCGGTGACCCAGCTTGCCCGTGCTGCCAACAGGGTTGCCCGTTGCGGTCAATTTCTAAAATGATATGACGGAAAGAATCCGCCAACAGTAACCGGTCCGACGCCAGCAGCTGCACGCTGGCGGGAATGCCGATCTTGGTGGACGACACCGGCAGAAACCACAATAGCCGTCCATTGCAATCAAGTTCCGCAATATCAATCTCAAACGATCGATTGAAGAAGACGACAAGCAACGTGCCTTGATGCGTCCAACAAACGTAGCGTGGAATCCGCTTGCTCACACGTTCCAGCGGTAAACGGCTTTCAATCTCGCCCAGCTCGGACAACAAGAGGAGTTCCCAATGCGTGCGGCGCAGAAGCGCGATACGATTATCGCCTATGAGGCAGCCGAATCCATCGTCAATGCCGAGATCGGTCGAGTCGAACATCAACTCGCCCTGTTTGTTGACGCGAATCGTGCGACATTCAAACCGAAACGGAACCTGCTTGTGAATGCCCAGTTCCTCGGCGATTAACGTCGTGCCGTCCGGCGCTCGGAAGGCACGCGTGGGGAACTGCAGCGGTTGAATGCTCGAACGAGGAACCAAGCCCCATTGGCGAACGACGGTCCACGAACTAGTTGCTTGAGCGTCGGTGATAGAGTCGGAGCCTAATGGCATGGGGTAGAACAATGATCGAAGGAGTCGGAGAAAAGTCAAAGGTTGTGCGGCCATTGACTCGGCAAAGCACGCGTTGGAATTTATCATTATAATCCGATCGCGGCCGATTGCCTCCTGCCCCCTGTGTCGTGTGCTAATGAATTGTCCTCGCGCTTTGAACTCACGATGAATGCAACGGATCTTGACGCGTCTCTTACGACGCTAATGAATTCGCATCGAATTCTTGTGCTGGGGCCGAGTGGCTCTGGCAAGACGACGCTCGCGCGACAACTCGGACAACTCCTGAACCTTGAAACGATTCATCTTGATGCGCTTTTCTGGAAAGTGGGCTGGATTAGCACACCCCAGGAGGAGTGGCGGAGTGTCGTGAGCAACGCCGTTGCGAAACCTGCCTGGGTGATGGACGGCACCTACGAGAGCACGCTACACCTGCGCATTCCCGCGGCGGAAACGCTCGTGATGCTCGAACGGTCTCGACTCGCATGTCTCTGGCGTGTCTGCAAACGAAAATTAACAATCGACGATGACAACCGACCGGACGCTCCACCCGGACAGCCCGTCGACTGGGCATTTGTTCGATACATTTGGCGATACGACCAGGTGAGCCAGCCGCAGGTCGATGAGGCGGTGCGACAGTATGCCGCTGACAAACCGATCATTACGCTGAAAAGTCAGCGCGATGTGCACGCACTCGTGCGGCGACTCGAAACGGCCGTCGCTGCCGGTGGCAAACCAGCTAGGAAAGGGCAGTGAGCTGAACTAAGATAGGCTTGTTGCGGTTCGTTCGACGCGAGTGAAGAAAGACAACTCCATGGCACACATGATGAAGACATTGAACGCGGGACCTCGATCGCTATTTGCGACAATCGTCATGGCGCAGGTGGCGATACTGATGCCTGGTCTTGCCGCGTCGAGCAGTGCGCAGACTCCCGCAGTCCAGCGAGCGGCGCCGGCGAACGGCCATTATGTTGGGTTGACGAAGTGTGCCGCTTGCCATTTTCAATACTATGAGAATTGGAAATCGTCTCCTCATGGCAAGGCGTTTGACATTCTGCCTGTCAAGTATCGAGCTGATGCTTCGTGTCTGAAGTGCCATCTGACTGGGCATGATGCCGCCGCAGAAGCTCCCGTGGCAGCTCACCAAACCGGCGTCAGTTGCGAAGCGTGTCACGGACCCGGCAGCGAACACGCTAACCTGGCACTCTCGTTCGTCGGACAAGAGAAACTCTTGTCGGAAGACGCACTTAAGGCCCTGCGCGAGAAAATCCAAAAGACGTCACTCAATCAATGCATTAAGTGTCACACCTCCATGGCACATAAGCCGCATCCGCTCTTCGAACGGGATGCTCGCACGCCGGCGCCCGCTGGCCGCTAGCGTCGAATATCGAATATCGAATATCGAATATCGAATATCGAATATCGAAGTGTCGAAGTGTGGGATTGAGTTCGCCGCAACGCGTTAGCGTCGGTTCGGCCCCGGCGCCGATTCAACC
>JAGQPK010001379.1 GCA_020426755.1 Planctomycetales bacterium | reverse complement strand
GTGCGCGGCATCGAGCACGTCACTTCGTTTGGCACGGTACTGGCAGAACCGGGCGAAGTCGAACGGTTCAAGAGCCGTATCTTTGACGACTCCGAGGCACGACACGAATTGCGTTACCGACTCTGGGCAAACATCGACCTCGACAACTCACCACGTCTTGCGCCGCTACTTAAACTGATCGTCGCGCGGAATGTATTCGTTTCTCCGACGCTCGCCGTGTTCGAACGTCGCGCCGGTCAACAGGAGGCCACCGAGGAGCAGGCTTTGGGGTTTGCGAACATGGTGCGGTTCGTCGGACATTGTCACCGCGCGAATGCCAACGTCGTCGTGGGCTCACACACCTATGCTCCCTTCGCCGAAAGTGGCCGGGCTTACCAGCGAGAATTGGAACTGCTGGTCGCCGCTGGCTTATCACCGCTGGAAACGCTCACCGCCGCAACGCTAACGAACGCCCGCTTCTTCGGCATCGACGACCGCTTAGGCACCGTCGAAGTCGGCAAACTCGCGGATCTGATACTCGTCGCAGGCGACCCGTCAAAAGACATCGCGGTGATGCGCGACGTCAAGCACGTGATGCTCAATGGGAAGTGGGTGGGCGAAGCTCCGCAGTCGCAGTGAAGAACTGACCAAGGCGAACGCCATGTTGTTGATTCAGTACTGCGTTGGTAGACGATGACCAGGTCGACCACTGTTGTGGTCTAGGCGGGAATGTTCTCGACTTTGTTTCGCAACTTTCGCTGATTTCGCGTTTCGGCTAACTGGACTACGTCACTTTGGAGTTTCCTTCGAGTATTTGAGTACTAGCAACGAAGTTCGCCGTTTTGGCGTTGGCCTCGGTTCTCGTCGGGAAACCGTGGCTAACGCCAAAACGGCGAACTCAAAGTGACGTTGTCCAGCAATCAACGGGCTACCGTCAACAAACGCTCCGCGATGAATCCCGTTCTACCGTCAGCGTGCGATCCGGGCGAGTCACCGGTGTGTGTCACCGTCATGTTGAGTCTACCGGTGTGATTCCGTCTTCCCGATGTTCCCTCACCGTCTTTCCCTGGCATGTCTCACACGACGTACGTGCCAGCTTGCAGCGCGAATACCAGATCGCTACTGTCGAACAAACCGTCTCCGTTGAAGTCGCCCGTATTGAACGATGAGCGAGCCGTGACTCCCTGCTCGTAGGCGTTGGCTTCAAAGAGCACGATGAGATCGGCTGAATTGAAGACGCCGTCGTCATTCACATCGCCAATTGTGCGCTGCTCATGA
>JAGQPK010001378.1 GCA_020426755.1 Planctomycetales bacterium | reverse complement strand
ACTGGGGAACTCGCTTCGAAACCGGAGTCGGGCGCGAACGCGTCGCGGCTTGGTTCCGTGGATATCAGTATGGCGCAGCCGCTGCACTCTGCGCTGGCCGCGATCAATTGAATTCATTACCCACCGGCCCGCCCTGTGAACGCGCCCGCGTCTGTGAAAGTGATCTGGAGTCATGCAACTGCTCGTCCAAGGAGATTTTTTATCTACCGCCCGTTGTGAGCAACGACTGCGGCGAGTGCCTGACTGCCCCCTAAGGGTCGTGTCGACCAGTTCGACCTACGAATTGCAAGATGACGTGCCTGGCGACTGCCAGACCGACAGATAGATACATAGATAGATACAAACGAGTAATGACTATGGATGGTCGACAACGCATGTTTCTGCTGCGCGCGACGGCGTGTTTGCTGTGCCTCATAACCAGTGGTTGTATCCACGGTATCCAGTCACACCGCGCCGGCTTGACCGCCAATGCGATACCGGCGCATCGCTTACCTAAGTCGCTACAGAACCGATCCAAGGATAATCAGGTTTGGATTGACTTCACGCGGTTGAGTCAGCCGCAACCTCCAGAGCATGTGATTGGTCCTGGCGACGTGCTAGGAATCCACATCCCCAGCGTGCTGGAAACTGAAGGCGAGCTGCCGGCGGTGGCGTACCCAAGCCAGTCCGCCGGTCGGAACCTTAACTCGCCTAGTGTGGGACATCCGGTCACTGTCGCCGCGGACGGCACTGTGCATTTACCGTTGGTGGCACCCATCTACGTCGCCGGACAATCGGTTAATGAGGCCGCCGAGACAATCATTCGACCCTATGTGGAAGCATCCATTCTCAACGATTCACGCGCAAGGGCTACAGTAAGTGTCATTCGTCCACGCACAGTAACCGTGTTCGTGATCCGACAAGACGTTTCCGCAACCGACGTCACACTCATTCGCCGGGATAGTGCGGTCCTCACGAAACGAGGCTCGGCACACGCGCTGGAAATGCCCGTGTTCAAGAATGACGTTCTTCATCTGCTTGCGGAAACGGGTGGACTACCTGGCGAGGATGCACAGAATGAATTGTGGATACTTCGTAGCGCGGCACAAGGTGAACTACAACAAACGCAACTGCTGGCCTCATTGGAAGCTGGCATCGCACCGGATGTCGCCGCGGAGCGCATGGGCACCCACTGCACGCGCATCCCAATGCGAGTCTGCCCGGGCGATGATTGGAACTTGCCACCAGGCATAGGCATTCTGCAAGACGGTGATGTCGTCTTTGTTCCTGGTCGTGA
>JAGQPK010001377.1 GCA_020426755.1 Planctomycetales bacterium | reverse complement strand
GATGACGTGGAACAGCGCGTCACTCGCATTCTCAAAGGTGTCGGTGTTCGCGGCGCGACGATTGAAGTGAGTCCCGATCCGATCGGCCGTACAACGCCTGCCATCACAGTCGAAGTCGACGTCGCCATGGGCCCGAACAGTTGGACACAAAGCGAATTCTTTCGTGCGTTGAACATGCACGCCAGCGCCACGCTTGCGCGTGAGGGCTTTACTAGTAACGACTAGCGAAATGCGGCGCGCAAGATGATAGTCGCGGTTAAGTCAGATAAATTAGCCGAAAGACGTTAGTCGCGGTTCAGTCAGATAGTTAGCCGAAAGGCGCCAGCCGCGGTTCTCGCAGGAGATCGAGTCAGCGCCAGGACAGAACCGACGCTAGCGCGTTGCGGCGAACTGAAACACGCGTGAACCGCGAACCGTGACGTTCCCAAAACGCCTCTCGCGTCGCAATTCAGCGCATGCCTGTCGTCGATCGGGAACATGTCGCTACAGGCCGTTAACCGACCAGCAAAAGCAGCCGACTTCGGATGCAGATACCTTCACGAGTCCCCCACGGGAAGTAAGCTTGCTGGACTACAGTGCGCGCTGACCCTTGACTACACATCATGATGTAACCTCTGACCCCATGCAGGCCGAACAACTCCAATCTCGGTCGCGGCCGATCGATTGCCTCCAACTAGAATCCCGTGTCTTGATGAGCGGCACCCCGTTGCCGGCTGCCGTCAATCTGGAGACACTGGCCCTCGACGATGCGCCAACACCTGACGGCTCGCTCGACGGACTCTCGCCAATCGAACATGATCTGGTGATCGTTGATGGCCACCTGCCAGATCTGGCCAGTTTGCTGTCCTCCTTGCAGGAAACGGGTCTAGACGATGGCTTCGAGTTAGTTGTGCTAGACGATGGTCTCGACGGAATCGAGCAGTTGTCTCAAATCCTGTCACAGCATCACGACTTGCGCGGGCTGCACATCGTCTCACATGGCGACGCCAACGGCATTCAACTTGGCTCGACGTGGCTCGATCTCAACACGCTGACTCAGCGTGAAGCGAATATTCTCGATTGGCGACAAGCCTTCGCTGAGAATGCCGACCTGTTCTTGTACGGCTGTCGACTGGCGGAATCCGATGCGGGCGTCGAGTTGCTAGAATCGCTTCATGAACTGTTGAGCGCTGACATTGCCGCCAGCACGGATCTCACCGGCAACAGCTCACTTGGTGGCGACTGGGAATTGGAATTCCAGTTGGGAGAGATCGACTCCCATGCGCTCGACCTGGGCGACACAT
>JAGQPK010001376.1 GCA_020426755.1 Planctomycetales bacterium | reverse complement strand
ACTCATATAAATCCATCGATAGCGCAAACCGCGCCAGTCTCGAGCCCTGATTGGGCGGCGCAATCATCACCAATCTTCGCACGTTCCGCGGATCCAACTCGCCATCTTCGATCACGGCGCGAGCGACAAGGCCGCCCATCGAGTGGGTCACGAGATAAACTGGGCGACGCGGATGCCGCGTCCTCACCTTCGAGAGTTCAACCGACAGCAACTGCGCCGAGTCAGCCAATGGCTGATCGTTAGGATAGCGAAATGCGGCGCACAACATCCCTGCATGTTCGGCGTCGGCAATCAGCACCGCCAAATCCTCGGGCCGCGAATTCAACCCGTGTATGAATACGACGAGCGGCTCGTTCGCCGCGTGACCGTCAAACGCCGGCAACTTCAGGCCATATTCAATTTTCACGCGCTGCTTCGCCCAATTTGCAAAGCAGTCGCGCCACCGGCGACACCAAGTTGGCTTGTCCGGCTCGGCCACTGCAGCCGTGCCGTGCGATGCGTTCAGCGGCACCGCGATTTGAGGAGAGGATGAAGATACCGTCGACGAGCGTTCTTTGGCGGTTCTCATCTGATCAGTCGTCTTGCTCGCTGAACGTTCGGTTCGCACAACGAATGAATCAGGCAGCGGATGACTGAGCGTCCGCAATCGCTGGCGAACGTTGGGGCGGCCAGCGGTCACCGTTGGCTCGACGGCCAACACCACCGAACAACAAGTCGCCACCAGCAGAAAAAATGTCACCGACGCCGCTCGGCGCGCTAGACACTTACCCGTCACGTAAGCAGGCATAGACGACTCCCGCCAACCAAGCTCCGATGAATCAGCCCTCACGTCGCCCGTATGAAACGAGTCGCAACCCCATATACGTTCAACGATCACGCACGGTTTGCCGCATCAACGACACTTGAAGACACGTAGATGTCGCGGTCCGGCCGCTGACGCATGAGGGTCCACATGCGGCTGGCTTCAAGCCGCGTTTACATTCTACCCTCGGTCAACTCGATCGCCCGCAATAACCCGCGGGCCTTATTGAGCGTCTCCTGATATTCATTGGCCGGAACGCTATCAGCGACGATGCCGGCGCCGGCTTGCACGTAGGCAATTCCATCCTGAAATACGATCGTTCGCAGCGCAATGCAAGTATCCATGTTGCCGTGGTAATCGACGTATCCGACGACGCCAGCATAGGGACCGCGTCGGTGAGGTTCGAGCTCATCGATGATCTCCATGGCCCGCACCTTGGGAGCACCAGATACCGTACCCGCCGGCACGCATGCGCGGAGCGCG
>JAGQPK010001375.1 GCA_020426755.1 Planctomycetales bacterium | reverse complement strand
TCGAGAGCGGCAGCTGCGCGGCCGCACTCCATAAGAACCGCGGCTGGCGCCTTTCGGCAAACTCTCCATAAGAACCGTCGCTAACGATTTTCGCCGGCTTTATTCCGATCGAGCTCGACGCAGACGACTTCCCGGCTCCCGCGTAGGATCATTCGCGAACCGATCAAGGCCGGGTGCGCATACACGCCGGGATCCTTCTTAAAGATCTTGTGACGCGCCAACGGCTGGAACTCATTGGCGTTCGCATCGAGTAAGATCAGTTCCCCGAACTTCGAAATGACAAGTACACGATCGCCGCTGCCAATCACCACGGCATAGTCGTCGAAGGCGAGATCATCAGTGTTTGTCCACACCGCTGCCAAATGGTTGTCCAAGCTCAGGCAGTGCATACCGTTCCAGACTCCGAACACGCGATGATTGAGCACGATGGGCGAGTGCGTGTCGGGCGCTAACTGGTCGTTGGTCGCGATGGGAGTTGGATTGATGGTTCCGTGCTCGTCGAATGCGTAGAGTCGCGTGCCATTGTTTTCTGTTGACACGAGCAGCTTGTCGTTGACGATGATCGGTGTGGGAACGTTGAAGTCGCCGGTCTCAATCGGCTTGAGTTCCCACAGTCGTTCGCCCGTTTCGGCGTTCCAGCCTCCGAGTGTATCCTGGTCGTAGCCGACAATCTGTTCGACTCCGCCAAACTTAGCCCGTATAAACGAGCTGAACGCAGCCCGGCGACCGGGTGACTTCCACAGCGTATGCCCGTCATCGCGTGAAAGCGAGACAAGCGACGCATTGGGGCCGCCAGGATTGATAATCACGCTGTCGCCAACGAGCAGTGGAGAGGCCGCCGCGCCCCATGGATTACGCTTGTCACGACCTTTGAAGTCAGTCTCGTAGTCGCGGCTCCACAGTTGCTTGCCATCGGAAAGACGCAGGGCTGTCACGGCGCCGAATGCATTGACGAAGTAGGCGCGGTCGCCATCAATTTGCGGCGTGGCGCGAGTGCCGTTCCCGTAGTCGAGCGCACCTACCGCGCGGCGCTCAAAGGTCCAACGTTCACTGCCATCTTCTACTGAGAGTGCGCGATATACGTCTTTCAGATCATTCTCGTCGCGATCAACGACCAGGACGAGCTCGTTGGTCGCGGCCAATCCTCCCAATGCTTCACCGGTTACCGATTTTCGCCACACGACTGTCGGCGGTGCCGGTAACTCGCTTGGTAACCAGGTTGCAATGCCATCGCGGTTAGGTCCGCGCCAGCCGGTCCAGTGGGGGCCGACGAGCTCTACTTCATGGCT
>JAGQPK010001374.1 GCA_020426755.1 Planctomycetales bacterium | reverse complement strand
CAGAGATTTCCTTTCAATCGCACGGAAATGCTGCCGTCACGATGAAGGTAGCCGAACCATTCGCCGTGCTCAGGATCAGGAAAGTGTTGATAAGCCCAATCGTGCACCAATGTGTGCCAAGCGGCATAACGAGCGTTACCCGTGATCTTCCATGCCATCAATGTCGCAATGATGGCTTCGTTGTGCGGCCACCAGAACTTCATGTCGTGCCAGTACTCTTGCACCGGGAAGTCATGCACATCACGGAAGTAGAAAATGCCGCCGAACTCCTCGTCCCAGCCACGTTCCCACATGTAGTCAAGCATGCGGCAGCCGAGTTGCTTGTAATCGTCTCGGTTGCGTTCGATGCCTTCACGCATGATGAACCAGGCGGCCTCGATTGCGTGCCCAGGATTCAGCGTCCGACCGTCGAAGTGATTGGAGATTGTGCCGTCAAGTTCCACCGACTCCATCACGACTCTTAGTTCATCGACGACGAAATCACTCGCGATCTCAGTAATGGCGCGATCAATCGACTCGGTTGCAGCAGCGTATCCGAGCGTCTCACGCAGCACATGACAGACACCGATCTCGATCATCGGCACGCCGATACTTTTGAGCGGTCGGGTGTCAGTGAACTTCGGCGGCAGAGCACCAGGGGTCGTGAGCGTCTTGCGATAGAACTCGTACAATTCGATTGATTGACGCGCCGCCGTCTCATCGTTTGCCGCGCGAGCGTATTCGGCCAAGGCCATAATCGTGAAGCACTCGGAGTAGAGATAACGGCGCTTACGCAGCGGCCGGCCATCCTGCGTAACCTGAAACCACATTCTGCCGTCGGCATCAAACCCGTGCTGACGGAGGAAGTTGATACCGGACGAGGCCGCTTCTAGCCATTCCGGGTTCTGCTCCAAGTGGTTGTAGAGATGGCTCAGCAGCCAAGCAAAGCGCCCCTGTTGCCAGATGCCTTTGTCCGTCTCGATTACGAGGCCGTCATGATCAAGCCCTGTGAGATAGCCGCCGTACTCGTGATCGACCGCATGCCGTAGCCAAAACGGCAAGGTGTCTTCGAGTAGGCCATCACGATAAGTGGCGCGAAGCTCCGCAAGGCGTTTCTTCTTCATCAGGAATGCCTACGTTGTACTACGGTAGACTACTTAACAAGCGGGAAGTTTTCCGACGGAGCTTGTGTATCTTTCATGATCTGGCGAATCTGCGCGACAACTTCCGGGTGTTGCGCCGCGACGTTGTGCTGTTCGCCAACGTCTTCGCTCAAGTTGTACAGCTCGATCGCCTTAGGATTCTTGCGCAATCGATC
>JAGQPK010001373.1 GCA_020426755.1 Planctomycetales bacterium | reverse complement strand
GGATGTGTTGGCCATCTCGCGCGTTCCACAATTGAATTGTCTGGTCGACTCCGGCCGACGCCAGTGTCGCGCCATCCGTGGAGTAAGCGATCGTCAGTACGGGCCGAGAGTGCCCACGGAAGGTCGTGATTGGTTGGCCATTATCTGCATCTGCAACTTTGCATTCGACATCGGCAGATGCGGTCGCCCAATGCGTTCCGTCAGGAGACCAAGCGACTGCGTATACCACATCACGATGCAATTCGACTGAGTAAAGTCTCGTGCGCTGCGGCCAAGCATAGCAATGCACGGCACCTGCTTCCGACGGATCACCGCCGGCCACTAGCAACTTACGACCGTCGGGAGAGAGACGAACGGTGTTGATCTGAAGCATCTCAAGCGGCAAAAGCGGCTCCAGTTCCGCCAAACTTGGCCAACCATAACGTCGGACCTGGTTCGTACAGCCGACCAATAATTCGTTGCCGTCCCGTGAAAACTCGAGTGCGGTTACTGGTAGTCCGACATCAATCGATGCGGCGCAGAGATTCGCTGCCAGGGCCATCAGCGCAAATCCGGCGACAATTAGTCGACTTGGCGTTGCCGCGCGAATGGGTAGCCACCGTCGAATTAGCAACTGAGTAATTGTCCCCGTCATGCCAGTTCCGCAATCATGCGGCCACCTTGGTTAAGTGCGACAGGTCGGCCGTCACTTGTCACCAGTTTTGATTGCGGATCGATACCAAGTAGCGTGTAAATGGTGAACGCCAGATCGGCCGGTGTCACGGGGTTGTCACTTGGGCTTTCACCCCATTTGTCACTTGAGCCGATTACTTGTCCGCCGCGGATGCCGGCACCGGCAAGGACGCAACTGAAGACTCGTGGCCAATGGTCCCGTCCGCCGCGTTGATTCAGCTTGGGGGTGCGTCCAAACTCGCCCATCGCGATCACGAGCGTCTCGTCCAGCATGCCTCGTTCTTCCAGATCGTTCACGAGTTGAAACAGAACATTGTCGAGTTCCGGAACCAGCATCTGGTGCATTTCATGCTGAAAAACATGGTTGTCCCACGGCATGCCATTGGCCACCATGACAAAGGTGGATCCATTTTCAATCAGATGCCGGGCCTGCAGAGCATGCTGGGCAAAGGCCCCCCGACCGTACCGCTCCCGATCCGCTGCAGGGAGTTGCTCTAGATCAAACAACGGTGCACAACTCATCAACCCCTGCACACGATTAAAGGCCGCGTTATAGGATGCAGCGGCCGCACTTTTCCGATCGTTTTCGAACTTTCGGCTGAAAAATTGACGGAGTGCTTCCCT
>JAGQPK010001372.1 GCA_020426755.1 Planctomycetales bacterium | reverse complement strand
ACCGCACTGATCGTAACCTGGATTCCATTGACGGTGAGCGTGCCGTCGCTGAGCGTCATCTGCGTCCAGCCGGCTTCCGTGTTGTCCGCTCCCTGTTCGCCACTGTCGTCGTCATCAAAGTCGATGTTCAAGATCGCATTGCCACCGAGAATTGGCGCACCTTGCGAGGGCGTGCGGTCATAGCCTACGCCGGCTGTCACGCTGGACCAACTCCCGGCGTCGAATTCGGGCGAAGTCCAGCTCGACGACAAACTATTGTCAGTCGGTACAAAGAGCTGCGCGGACGAATCGCTTCGGATAAACTCGGTGGCGACCGTTGTTTGATAAAGGCCGTACGACACGTCGGTCAATTGCTGCGGAAACTTCGTGCCGTTGGCCCCAATCTCGCTGACGACGACGCCGGTGCTATCGACGAGCGCGAGATAGTCACCATCGCGGTTCAAGCGAAAGTTCGTATGCAAGTTGCCCGCTTCGTCCTGCACGTCGCGGCCTGAGGCAAAGACGATTAGGTAGCCACCAGGCGCCAAGGTCTGGCCGTCGGGAAAGACCCACTGCGTTAGATTGTCGGGGTCGTTCGTCAGGTACATTCCTGACAAGTTCGCCGCCGTGTCGCCTTGATTTGTGAGCTCGAGCCAATCCGAGTTCGCTCCGAAACCGTCGAGCAGGCCCGTATCATTGGAAGCGACGAATTCCGAAATGACCACGTCCGCCGCCAAGAGAGTCCGAGCTTCGAGGGCTTCAAGCGACAAAAAATTGGACGCATGCAGCGGCCGGCGCTTAACCGGCCGCCTGCCAAGACGGGTGAAACTCATGTTGGGGCTCCTCGGTAGCAACGTCCACCGGTTCCCTCACGTATTCATTCGTCCGGCGGTGGCCTCGCAGTATATCACGGTCGGCCAATCATGCTTCATGGAATATTCATAAACGTGTCGGCTACGTGACAGAGCGTGATCGTACGCCGTCGTGCAGCTTGCGGTCGTGCGATTGAGATGGTTGATTTGCTACAGAATCCACAGGGCGGTTCTGCTCTCCGTGCGCATCTCGCCCAGCCGATCCGGTGCATCGTTAACGCTGGCGGGCCTGAGCACGGAAGACTGGTGCCGGACTTCATCGCGTAGCGATTGTTGACGGTAGGCCGGCGATTTATCGCCGGTGTTAATGACCCAAGATGTCCGGCATGTCGCGTCGCGACATTTGAACGACCTCGCCGAGGCCGCGTCAAATGTTGCCGAATTTCCCATTATGCGCAGCGTGGCCGTCACTGCGAAGAGGATGTCATGCTGTCGCGATGCGACGCGGACGACGT
>JAGQPK010001371.1 GCA_020426755.1 Planctomycetales bacterium | reverse complement strand
CGAACGCCACCTGGCATTGGACAGACAATCGTAACAAGTACCAATTCGCTTCGTTCCAAAGCGGCAGCTGCGCGGCCGCACTCCAAATGTCCGGCACGCCGGCTAACGAGGCGTATCGTGGCACGTCTTCGCGATTCAGCACTCCCAAGTCGGAAACGCAGAAAAACAAACTTGCGGCTCCTGAGACAAAACGAAATCTCCCGTCGCATTGGGTTCTAGGCAACTCGCTTACCCCGTGCCCACTAGGAGATTCCAGTGTCCTTTCATACTCAAAAGCCGGTTCGTTGCGCAGTCCGGACCATTATTCTCGTTGCAGTCGCAACTCTATGCGCAGGTGCATTGCATTCACAGGCATTCGGCCAAAACCAGCAAGAGTTGAATTCCCGCATCGGCAATTGGACGGCTGACATCCACCGAGGCGACCGAGTCGTCGGCACGCGGTCGATGACCGTCGAACCCATTTTGAATGGTCGGTTTCATTCATGTCGGTTCGTGGACCAGATGGGGGCACAGACGGTTCGAGGTTGGCTGCTGGTGAGCCTCGCCGCGGACGGCACACCCATTGCCGCCAAGTCGTATGATTCGCTCGGTCGAAATCACTCGTGGTCAGCTTCGCTAGATGACGGCCAATTGACGTTGAATGCACCCAATCGATCGTATCGGGAGACGATTGGTCGCAACGGTCCGATCGGTGCGACGATCACGGATTCTGGCCAAGGCGAATGGACCTTGAGAGATTTCCGCAAAGCGACTGCTCGCGTTACGCAGCAAGCTGATTCACCGCCGGAAGCGAATTCGCCGATGGCTGCTTTTGCTTCGCGCATCGGCACCTGGCACGGCGATGTGTTGTTCCTGGGCCGAAAAGTGTTCGAAGTCGAGTACTCATGGAGTTGGGACCTAAACGGCCGCCTCAACGTTCAACATCGCAAGGCCGGCGGCGAACTGGTCGTCGACACGTGGAGCGCTGCGGACGGTGTATATGAATCGACAGTGTTCACGACCAACGGCGAAATCCAAATCCGAAGACTCACGGAGCACGAAAGCTCGCGTGATGTCGTTCTCGACAAGGCCGATGATCTGGGCGTAAGTCGCATTTCAGAATCATTGAATACGACGGGCGAGTCGTTCGTGCGAGGTTTGCGCGAGAACGGCTCGACCGTGTGGGACTGTCCGAAAATGGTGCGAGTGAGCCCGATTCCGTTGCACTTGGAAGCGGAAGTCGGCCTGCGTGATGCGGTGACGATCCCCGATTCGATCAATTTTCGTGAGGCAATGAAGTACAACGAAAGCGGCCCCGTGGATCTCTTCC
>JAGQPK010001370.1 GCA_020426755.1 Planctomycetales bacterium | reverse complement strand
TGCGTGAAGTGGAGGCCATCGACGGGAGGGGGAACTAGCGTTGTTTCTATCCTGAAACCTCAACTGAGTGCCATTGTGCTAACGCCGTTCGGCGAACTAATCTTCAGTCTGCCGTTGCTTTCGGCGAACGAGTCTAACGTCGGCGTTAGCTGCTTGCGTACGTCAATGACGCACATCAAGCGTCGCAAACTCCAGCTTGTTCCAGCGCTTTGATAGCAACGATTGTAGAAAGCGGCCGAGCGCATAGAGCATAGCGCCAATTCCAGCCGCTGCCGCGCCTGCGTGCCAGTTAACCGCTGCTGCCTGCTGCGGTCTCGCTGCGATCGTGATCGGCACGACGCAAAGTCCGACAAGGATCATCAATCCCACGACAGCTAACGCGCCGACTCGCCAGCTTCTCGGTAATGTCAGCAGCCCCAGGCAAATGCTTGTCTGGTAGATCAAGGCCCCCGTATTCAACACGAGGATCGCCACTACCCAGATGGCAAGTTCCTGCCACGTTGGTAGTGTCAGTATCGTTGCAAACAGCAGCATTGCGACGGTGACGGTCAAGGACGTGCGACGCGCTTCGCGTCGCACCAGCTGTTCGATGTCGTTGGTGTACTCTTCACGTGAAATCGGTAGTGTGCTTTCCCATGAGAACGATGGTTGACGTACGAGCCATTGTTGTTGAATGCGCATTATTCCAATTGAGAAGAACATCATCGCCTGAAACGTCATGGCGCTCATGTCCATACGTGATGATGAGCCAGCAAGTCTGTAACCGATCAGCCCGACGAGTCCACCCATGCCGGCACACAACATGATCTTCCACGATGACATGTCCGGCTTGTTGGCCCAGTCAAGCAGCTGGCGGCGGTCTTCTGGAGTTCGCAGTGATTTGATCTGCGGCGGTAGTTCGCGTTTCGCATCGTACAGCCAGCGACGCCATCCTTGAGCGGTGTAGCCCGTCGCTCCTGTGTCGCACGTGCCTTGCCAGGCGGCCCATTCAGTTCCAGGCGTTATCGGCAAGCGGTGCGTTTCCGAACGCCAGCGATGTAAACGTGGTGCGACGAAGAACGCCACGCCGATGCCGCCGACAGCGATGACAATGCCGGCAACGGTGATGCTCAACCATTCTCCCTGAAGCAGGCGAGCGCCCGTGATCAAGGCCGTGTCCGTCGGCAAGCTCATCAAGAGAATTATCACGGGCAAGAGAACCACTAGCCATGAGCGAATTCGCAATGCGAATGTTGCCAGACAGCAGGAGACGACCCCGACAACACACAGCGGTAGCGCGATAGCCGTCGACCAAGCGACATCCAACGCAAGCAGGATAGCAAAGCCGATT
>JAGQPK010000136.1 GCA_020426755.1 Planctomycetales bacterium | reverse complement strand
CGCATATCAGGGAACTCGCGTAAGCGCGGGCGATGCGCCGATTGCCAATATTCGCAATCGGCGACGTAATCCAGCGGCACAACGGCGACATCTCGACCTGCTGCAATCGATGAATCGTGATGCGTTGGCGTCGTCGCTTGATCCATCAGACCTGGAAGGTATTGTGGAATCGTACGAATTGGCCTTCCGGATGCAAACCGCCGTGCCCGAGCTCATGGATATCGCTCAAGAGCCGGATGCTGTGCGCGAACGTTACGGTATCAACTCCTCCGCGACAGCCAGCTTCGGCATGCAGTGCCTGATGGCACGTCGCTTAGCCGAAGCGGATGTGCGGTTCATCGAGATTTCGCATCGCGGTTGGGATCAGCACAATAACCTGCAAACTGCACTGCCACGCAATTGTCAGGCGATTGATCAGCCGATTGCGGCGCTGTTGCAGGATCTGAAAGATCGTGACTTGCTGCGTGACACACTCCTAGTTTGGACCGGCGAATTCGGGCGCACGCCGCAAGAGCAAAGCAACTTCAACGGACGTCGCCATCAGAATCGCGGCTTCACGGCTTGGATGGCGGGAGCCGGCGTGCGCGGAGGAATGCGTTACGGAGCAACCGACGAAATCGGTGCCGAGGCAGTTGAAGGCAAGGTGCACATTCATGATCTGCATGCCACAATCTTGCACCTGCTGGGACTCGATCACGAACGACTCACTTATCGCTACTCCGGGCGAGACTTTCGGCTCACAAATGTCGAAGGTCGTGTCGTGAGTGAGATACTCTAAGGGATATCGAATATCGAATGTTGAATGTTACCAATCTCGCACTAATCCGCGCTTGCCAACAATTGACGCACTTGCGCGTGGTCAAGATAGATGCCTTCACGGACGAGCTGAAACACGTACGCTTTCTCGGGCCAATCGAGGCAACCGAGAATCGCGTCGAGTTCCGGATCGGTTCCCGACACCTTCAACTCGATGGTCATGAGTCCGCCCGTCGAGTCGTGAAGTTGCCCGTCGAACTTCCATTGGTCGGGCCCCTGCGGACCGATCCAGATAAAGGATCCGTCCGGTTCGATGTAGAGTCGCGGTAGCTGTTCGAGCCGTGCCAGCACGGTGTCGAAGCTGAGCGACATTGGCAACGTCAACCACTCGGACGGAAGTTCCAGTCGCAAGAGTTCGCGCTGGCGCACCGCAGTTGATGACTGTGGGACTTCCTTGCCCGGATGAGCGTGGATCGTAATGTGCCAATCCATGGTGATCCGTTTCGATTCTAGCGGCCGCAGATCAATTACTTAGTCGCGGCGAAATGAGACTTCGCGCTTGCCCGCTCGACAGATCATCATGAGCGCCAAACTGACGGCGAAGATGACAATCATGTAACTCGGTACCCAGCCCTTGGGCTCTTCTTCTTCTTCATTCGCCTGAGCCCAAACATGAGCGGCAGAGCACAGCCAGATGACGCCAACTGTCGACATCCAACGAGCGGCCTGCCGGGCGGCAGTGCGAAATGACGAGATTCGGATCGAAGTACGAGGCATAGTCAAACCGTCAAGATAGGGCTTAGCGTCGCGAGCGAGCACGCGACCGAACATTCGGCGGCGTTTCTCTTATTGTAATCAAACACAGATTTGCTGACAGACCCGCGTCTGTTTCAGGATTTGAACGACGAGTTTGGAAGCTTGAGGCGAGGTGGCCGAGCACTAAATGAGTTGCGTATACTTTGGAGTGCGGCCGCTGCAGCTTTCTTGCGAAGGAGCACGGGCCGACTGCCGAACGCCTTTCTAGTCCAACCGATCGCAATGTGAATCTGTGCGAGGTCGCGTTTTCGTGATGTGTTTGTAGGAAAGAAGCTGCTGGCCTTAGTGAAAAAGCGATAGCTGCGCGATCGCACTCCCAAAGGAGAACTGCGGCAACCGCCTTTCGGCGAGCCTGCCAATCCCTCATCGCCGTTACACCAGTTGCGATCGGATGACGGTGGCCAATTGGGCGGCGTCCAGCGGTAGGTCTTGGGCGGTGCCGGCGCGTAGGTCTTTCAGCTGGCACTGGCCGGCCTCGAACTCGCGACTGCCGGCGACGATTGCAAAGCGGAAGCCGCGTCGGTCGGCATACTTGAGCTGGGCGGCCAGCTTCCGCGATTCCGGGTACAGCTCGACGCCCAAGCCTTGCTGGCGGAGTTCGGCGGCCAGCTTCAAATAGTCGTCCAAACGATCGCGATCGAAATACGGAATAAACACGGGAGCCGTCGTGGCGGTCTTCTCGATCAGCTGCAGTTCTTCCAACGCGGCCAGTAGTCGGTCGAGGCCCAACGACGCGCCGATGCCGGGGAGCCGCTCTTTCGTGTAGACACTGGCTAAGTCGTCGTAGCGCCCACCCGAACAAACACTGCCGATTTCGGGCAGCCGATCCAGGAAGGTTTCGATCACCGTGCCCGTGTAGTAGTCCAGCCCGCGGGCGATAGAAACGTCTAGTTTGATGCGAGCAGACTCAACACCTGCAGCGGCAGCGCCGCGCAAGATCGCGCGCAGCGTTTCGATGCCCGCCATACCGGTTTCATTGTTGGCGAGCAACTGTTCCAGCTGCGCGAGAATTTCGTCGTTGGTTCCGGAGACGCGCGAGAGCGCTAGGACTTGATGAGCTTGTTCGTCGGATGTGCCTGCAGTTGCTGCCATTTCGGCAGCGACTTTATCGGCGCCAATTTTGTGGAGCTTGTCGAGCGCTCGCAGAATCGGCCCGGATTGGTCGGCCAAGTTTAGCTGCGCCAACAGTCCATTTAGGATGCGGCGATTGTTCAAGTGGATCGTGAAGTCGGAGATGCCAATCGCTTGCAGCAAATCGTGCACGACCAGCACCGTTTCCGTATCGGCCGCAACCGACTCGGTGCCAATCGTGTCGAAGTCGCACTGCATGAATTCACGATAGCGTCCGCGATGCGTATTCTCGCCGCGCCAGACCTTGGCAATATGATAGCGCTTGAAGGGCGTGCCGAGCACACCGATGTGTTGCGCCGCGAAACGTGCGAGCGGCACGGTTAAGTCGAACCGCATGCCGACGGCGCGATCGCCGTGGTCACGGAAGTGGTACATCAAGCGATCGGATTCTTCCCCACCTTTACCCTGCAACACCTCAAGCAGTTCGAGCACCGGTGTATCAATCGGGCTATAGCCGTAGGAACGGTAGACGCGGCGAGCCGTATCGATCAGTTGCTCACGGGGAATCATCGCCTCCGGCAAAAAGTCGCGGAAGCCCTTCAGGGTACGTGGTTCGATCATGAATGCCTTCTATTGCAAGACCGGCAGCATCGGGGGCTTGCGCGAACGAAACGTTTCGCCACGGCGCACGGGCAGGACCGCCTCGGCGTACTCGTGGATCTGTTCCGGGGACTCAAAATACTTCTCGTAAGTCCAGTCGTCCTCGTATTCGCACTTGTCCGTCGAATAGTCGCGGCAGATCTGGGGCCGCGTTTCGTAGATGCCGCACAAGTGGTCATCACGCAAATGCTTGCAGGTCGTATGGACCATCAAGTACCAGTCCCCGTCGTCGGTGAACAACGAAGCCCGTGCGTGCAGCAGGTACCAGCGCAGATAATCGAACTCGCGCCATTCCTCCGGGGTGTCGATGGGCAAAGCGAAATAATGGCAGCACTTTGCCGTGCAGTAATCGCACAGGTTCTCGACGTTATCGACATCCTCGCGGCGAGGCTTCTTCTTCTTCAATGCTTGAGCCATCGTGGTTCTACCTAACGCTCTCCAAGTTGCGTATCGAAAAGTTAACGTCCGCGCGAACAAGGCGTTAAGGTTACCAAACTGCGGCCAAATTGCCTATCCGCAATGTGACCGAGGCAACCTTGATCGGTTCTTTAAGGAGCAATGAAGAATCCGTGAAAGCGGACGGACCGAGCGGTTTTCGTATTCCACGGACCTGCGATTCTGACTTAATAAAGGCAGATGTTGTGGAGAAATAGTGAAGGCTTGGGGAACAGGGAGAGGCAAAATCTGCTGTGCCGGAACCGAGCTGTTGGAATAGGATGTAATTGGCAAGTGAAGGAAATCGGAAGTCGAATGGGGACAATAACATCCATGGATACGCGGATCACGGAGCTGGAGGAACGCATCCTGCGACTCGGAGAGCTCTCCGAAGCAGCGGTTTCTCGAGCGATCACCGCACTGATGCGCAGCGACACGATGATGGCCCGGGCCATCATCAAAGAAGATGCGGCGATTGACCACGCAGAAATCGAAGTCGAAGAGGTCTGCCTGGACGTGCTTGAACACGAACGGCCCTGCGGCAGCGACCTGCGGTTCGTCGTCGCCGTGCTGAAGATCAATGATAACCTCGAGCGAATCGGTGACTTGGCCGAGAACGTCGCGGAAGTCGTCGTCCAAGTCGGCGACTGGGATCGCTTCCGCCGTGTCCCGGGCATCGAAGAACTGGCGACGCAAGCACAGACGATGGTCCGCAATAGCATGATGGCCCTGGTCAATCGCGACGCAATACTCGCTCGCCGAGTCATCCAAGACGACAAGCATGCGGATATGCTCTACGAACGCATCAAGACTCGCATCGAAAAGGAACTCGATCGCATCCCCGAAAACGCCAATCCGCTCTTAAAGCTCGAACACGCCACTCGACAATTTGAACGAATCGGCGACGTCGCGACCAACATCGCCGAAGAAGTCATCTATTTGGTCGAAGGCCAAATCGTCAGACACCATTCTTGAATATCGAATGATCCGCAGTCACTTCGAAATTCAGAATTCAACATTCAAAATTCGATATTCACAGTCTCTATCCCCAGCACTGTTTGCCGAGGGCGTTACCGGCGATGACGGCCAGCAGCCCGATGACCAGGTTGGCGCTGATGTTGAGCAGTGCGGCGCTAGTACCTTGGTCTTGGTACGAGCGAAGTGTTTCGTAGCCGAACGTAGAGAACGTCGTTAGAGCGCCGAGGCCGCCGGTGACGAGCAGGAGTCGAACGGGGGCGGTGAGCGCGCCGGATTGGTGCGCTTGTGCGAGCATGCCGATGAGCAGGCAGCCGGCGACGTTGACGACGAATGTGCCGAGTGGAAAGTGTGTCACCCAACGGTGCTGAATCGCTACGCTGACGACATAGCGGCACACGGCCCCGGCAGCACCTCCCAGGGCGACGAGCATGAGATCGCGTGCGGTCATCGCGAGACCTCGCTTGCATTAGCGTACGTGACTCGTCCTGACATGTAGATGTCACTGTCGATGATCTGCTGTTGCAGGCCGTGGAGTGTCGCGCCTGACTCGGGGGAATCGATGCCGAGGCCTCCGATGGGCGACGGTGCATCGGCACCGCCCCAGATCTTGGGAGCGACGAAGGCATGCACTTCGTTGACCGTCTGCATGTCCCAGAGTAATCCCAGCAGTCGGTTGCCGCCTTCGACGAGCACATTCGTCCAACGCCGTCGACCGAATTCCGTCAGCATTTCCGCGAGCCGCGCCTGATGTGTTTCGCCCACGCACTCGATGATTTCGCAACCACAGTTATGAAGTGCGGTGACCTTGGACGGATCGGCGGTGGGGCCCGTGACAATGACGGTTGGGAAATCGTTTGCCGTTTGTGCCAACTGGCTGTCAGTGGATAGGCTGGCTTGCGAATCGAAGACGACACGCGCCGCTGTGCGAGGACCGGCGGGACGCGCCGTGAGCAGCGGGTTATCGGCGATGGCAGTGCCGCTGCCGACGAGGATTGCGTCCATGCGACCGCGCAGTTGGTGCACGATTTCGCGGGACGCGGGCGAGCTAATCCATTGGCTTTGACCACTCCGCGTGGCCAATTTGCCGTCGAGTGTCATGGCCCACTTGGCGATAATCCAGGGACGACGTTGCCGAATGAGTTGTTCGAAGGGGGCGTTGAGGTCGAGCGCTTCGGCGGCCAACAGACCGACGTCGACCTGCAGTCCGGCTGAGCGGAGCCGTTGTATGCCTTGGCCAGAGACTTGAGGAAATGGATCTTCGACGGCAATGACGACTCGCTGCACCCCCGACCTGAGCACTGCGTCGGTACAGGGCGGCGTTTTGCCATGGTGGCAGCAGGGCTCGAGCGTCACATAGAGCGTGGCACCGCGGGCAGCGGCGCCCGCGGATTCGATCGCGTTAACTTCGGCGTGGTGGCCGCCGTAGGCGTGGTGCCAACCTTCACCGACGATTCGGTCGCCGTGTGCCAAGACGCAGCCGACCATCGGGTTGGGTTCGACGAGTCCACGGCCGAGCGCGGCAAGCTGCAGCGCTCGCTGCATGTGTCGCGCGTCGGTGGCCGCCTGGTCCATGCTGGCTTAGTCCATCCCGGGAACCCACAGCTTCGATCCGGACGAGTCGCCGGAAGTCGCAGAAGGTTCGGAGTCCGGCGTCCAGAGTTTACCATCGGCGGACTCGGCCGCCTCTTTTGGTACGGGCATCATGACGCGGCCATCGGGGGTCACGAGTCCAAATCGCGACAACACTTGGAGCATCGCCTGGGCAATACCCGGCTCCTTCAGATAGCGTGATTCGATCTCTTTGAAGAGCTGAACGAATCGCTCGAACTCACGTCGAATCAGCCGCAGTTCCATCTCATCTACCAGCCAAGCCGCGGGCGAGTCGCCTTCTTGCGTGGCCAGCTTGCGAGCCTTTTCGAGGTAGGCCAAGGCATCATCGGAGCTGGAAGCGATATCCGACAGGATGTCATAGGCTTCGACCTTATCGATCTTCTGTTCGAGCGATTCGCGGTTGACGACCTCGGCGGCCGCATGACGGAGTGGACCGACGGCCATCACGGCGTAAGAGCGGCGGTAGACCGACAACAGTTGCTCGTCGGACAGCTTCGTGACATCCACGCGGCCCAGGCGATGCACGGGAGCGCGGTCGAAGTCACCGGTGGCCGCGTCAATCGCTTCGATTTCGGGCAGGCCGAGATCTTTGCGGAGTGGATTGAGATCGATCTCTTCTTGGAGAGCGAGTTCCATGTTGAGCAGATGTGCGAGCAACACGGGCTTGTACTTGTTATCTTGCGCGGCTTCACGCGGCGTCTTATCATCCAGGAACGGACACTTTTCGTCGGGCAGGCGATTGAAGATTGCCTGGCGGCGGAGTTCCAAGTGGAGCAACCGCATTTGGTCGGGCGTGCGTTCCGGCGCGAAATAGTGTTTGCGGAAGACTTGAGCTTCGGTCCAATTGGTGAAGCCGGCCTGTTGTTCCGAGCTCGGTTCGCCCAGCGTGACGCCGGTGATCTGCGCGATCGCGTCGCGGGCGGCGGCGACTTGTGGTCGTGAAGCATTGAGTACCAACTGAGCGTCGCGGTCGGTTTGTTTGCCGTACAACAGAATTGAACCGAGCAACACGGGGACTTCATCGACCGACGGAACTTTGTTATCCGCCGGCTTGTTGCGATCCAGTAGGCTGTAGATCGCCCGCGGCCGCGGTTGATCCTCGTCTTGCAGATCAAGACTATCGACGTCCACGGCAACCAACTGGGGGCTCGTCACGCAACGTTCCGAAAACGCTTCGAAGTCGGCTAATGGGAAAGTGAGTTCGACGATTTCGACGCCATGACGGCGATCCACGCCCAGGGCTTCGGCAACCGCGAGTGCGTGTACGCGTTCGTCGAGGGGCACATCACGGATGCGCGCGAAGTCTTGCAGGGACTTGACGGCCTTCTCGTTATCGCCGAGCCAGCCGTACACGATTGCCAAGTTATAGAGGATCGCCGGAGCGTCCAAGATGCGAATCGCCATGGCCGACAAGTGACGCGCTGCCACTCGCCAACGACCACGATAGATATCGCGCATCGCCGAATCAAACTCGATCCGCCAAGTTACATTCTCGGGGCAGCCATACAGATTCATCGGCTCGCGGAGAATCTGGGGGATGTTGCGGGCTTGATTCAAACGCATCAAGGCCTGCGCGGATTGTTCGTCCTTGCCTTCGCTGAGAGCGACGATCAGCTGAGCATGTCCCTTGGCTGCCAACGGCAGTCCGACACGCGCAAACATCTGTGCCACTAATAGCAACGGATGATAGATGCTGGACGGCAGGTTGCCATCGGAACGCTCGAAGGCGTCCTGCAGATAATTAACGGCTGCCGCCAAGTCTCGTTTGCCAACAATCGCCACGAGCGCTTGCATGGCGGGCACACTAGGATTCTTTACGTCCACTTCGACCAATCGATCGAGCGTTTGGACTGCTGCCTCGGCTTCATCCATTGCCAACTGGGTTTCCAGCTTGATCATCAGCAACGAGGGGCGATCTGGGTGTTGCGCGAGCAACGCGTCGATCTTTTCAATCGCTGCGAGTCGCTGTTCACCTTGCAGCATCCGCTGGATGCGATCCAGTTCGTGCAACAGATCCTTTGAGCAACAGAACTTGATTTTTTTTCCGCTTCCACATGGACACGGCTGATACTGATCAAGAGTCATGACAAATCTCAGTCACCGAGGTTTATTTACGAATAGAGGGGGTTGATCGTAGCAGAATCGCCATCGATTTACGAGAACTGCCTGCGACCTAGCCCAACTGCTGCCGCTTGTCCGCTATGAGTGACAGCAGAGCGCGCTGCGGGTCGGCGAACTTCTGAATTCCTTCCCGCATCAACACTTCTTCGAGATGTTCGTTGTTCACATGCTGGTCAATGTCGGCCAGAATTTCCGCCGCAGGCAGCACATCGACTTGGCGATCGAATTTGAGGCCGCTTTGCTGCACCTTGTCGTTGGTTTCCGGCGGATTCGTTTCAATGTCACTGCCGGCCAGGGCCGCCACGTACTTGGCGGGACTGTCCTGCGGATCTTTCGTGCCGGTACTGGCGAAGATCATCTCTTGCTGCAGCGGCGTGGCATGCTGCTGCCAGAATGCCTGGTTTTCAGCCCAAATTCGTTTGGCATTGACGATTCCTACCAGGCCTTGCGCCGCCGCAGATAGCTGCGGTACATGTTGGGCGGTGTAAACGTCGACCCGCGACACGAAAATACTGTAGACGCTTTTGAATTGATCCAAGCTATCGCGTCGCTGGGCACCGCGCCAAATTGCATCGCGAGCCGCCTGATATTGTCGCGAAGTAAACAGGAGCGTGACGTTGACGGTCACCCCGTGCGCCACCAACTCCTCCAGGCAGTCGATGCCAGCCGGCGTGGCCGGAACCTTGATCATCCGGTTGTCGTGACCGGCAGACCACTGCTTGCCAAGCTCAATATAACGAGCAACCCGTTCCTGATGGGGGAGGTCGCGCTGCGGGTCCTCCAGCAGCGGATCGAGCTCGAAGCTGACGTAGCCGTCATTGCCCCGCGTCTCTTGCCACACAGGATGGAAGACGTCTTGAGCATTGCGAACCAGTTCGTCCGTGACCTCCCAGGCGATCCGATCGTCGTCCCAGCCTTGTTGCAGGCCCCGCTGCAAGGCCTCGTCGAAACGGCCCGTCTTAATCAAATTGGCGACGATCACGGGGTTCGAGGTGGCACCGGTGGCGCCCAGAGCGCGGTTTTCACGCACCAAATCCGGATCAATCGAGTCCAGCCAGAGCTTCGTACCGCAAGCGATCAGCGATTCCAATGGGGACGACATGCGAGCGACCTTCCTTACCAAGCAGATTACCTATTCCATCGAGCAGCCCGTTGTCAGAGCATTCTTTATCAGACCGCTTGTCGCTGTAATCTGCAACCCCAGCCTAATTTGCTCCGCTTACGAACTGGTTTTCAGGCGAGCGGCATCGACTTAGTTCGCCGAAAGGCGTTTGCCGCGGTTCTCGGCATGGGAAAGTCGTGCGCAGGACAGAACCGACGCTAACGCATTGCGGCGAACTACACGCGAAGCGGAACTACAGGTGACGGCGAACTAGCAAGACGGCGGACTGCGACGGCGGACTGCGACGACGGACTGCGACGACGGACTGCGACGACGGCGCGCTATGGGTAATTGCACTTCGGCGGTGTTAATCTGCGGGGTTCGGGGTTGGCGTAGCGATTTTGCGGATTATTCCTGTTGTATCGCCGGGAATAAGTCGATGACCCTGTTGGGAAAATTGAGTCCGCACGTCTCGCGGTTGCTCGGCGACGAGCACGCCGAGTCAGCGACGCGAGAAACGCGAATCATTCATTGCCAACTTAGAGGATCCGAGCGGT
>JAGQPK010001369.1 GCA_020426755.1 Planctomycetales bacterium | reverse complement strand
AATTATCAGGCAAGCCTATTTCGAGCATCCCGACTACGTACCGTTGCTGCGGCGTGCCTATCAGTTGTGGGATGAAGTTGAGCAGCAATCGCAACAGACGCTCTTTGCCCGCGTTGGTCTCTTGGAGTTTGGGCCGCCCGATGGTGTTTTGATTCGTGGTGTGGAACGCAGTGCGCATGAACATCAATTGCTGATCGAGCACTTGTGTCGTGCGGAGTTTGCTGAGAGGTTTCCGACATTTCGATGGGCCGATGAACATGTAGCGATCTTTGAGCCGACTGCCGGAGTCTTGTTTGTCGAGGCGTGTGTGTTGGCAATGGCGGAGCTTGCCGCACAGCGGGGCGCCGTGATCATGTCGAATACCGCGGTGGAACACGTAGATTTCGATGGGCGAGGCGTACGCGTGCGAACGTCGCGCGGAGATCATTCAGCAGACGCGATCTGTGTTTGCGGCGGCGCTTGGTCCCCTGCCCTGCTGCCCGAGTTGCCTTTGCGAGTTGTGCGTAAGCATCTCCATTGGTTTTCGGCGAACGACCGATGTTGGCAGATCGCTCGCGGGTGCCCTGCCTTCTTCTATGAGACTGCCAATGGATATTTCTATGGATTTCCGTCAGTCGATGACCGCGGCGTGAAGATTGCCGAGCACTCGGGTGGCGAGCCAGTCAGCGATCCGAGTCGAGTAGACCGTTCAGTCGACTCCTTTGACTTGCAGCGAGTAACCGATTTTCGCCGGTCGCATTTGCAGGCCTTGTCTGGCCTCTCAACCGATCACGCCGTCTGCATGTACACCCTGACTCCAGATGAACACTTCATCGTAGATCGCCACCCGCTGCATGACGCATCTGTCGTCGTGAGCGGGCTATCGGGGCATGGCTTCAAGTTTGCTCCGGCGTTGGGTGAGATCGCCGCGCAGTTGACGCTCGACGGTGGTACGCCGCTGCCGATCGAGTTTCTGTCAGCAGCACGATTCCACCAAGGGAGTTGTGATTGATTTTGGCGGGCTCACCAAATGGCACTCAGTTGAGATTTCCGGAGAGAAAAAACGGGTAGTTCCCCCTCCCGTCGATGGCCTCCACTTCGCGCTGTTCGACACCGGGAGGGGGCAGGGGGAGGGAACCACAACGGAAGCCGTGTCACGGCATGTAGATGCTGAAAGTCAAAGAAACTCATTGTGAGCGGAGCAGAAGTTTGGCGCAACTTCCAGCTCCGGCGTTAAGCCGCGGTTCTCAAGGAGCTCGGAATTGGCTCCAACGCACAATCGACCGAACTGAGTCTTTCTTCCCGAAGTCACGCGATCGTCGCCCTCCCCCTGAATTCCCCTCCCGTACTGCGAG
>JAGQPK010001368.1 GCA_020426755.1 Planctomycetales bacterium | reverse complement strand
CCCGTAGCGTCTCGACATCCGAAGCGTCAGCCGTGGCGGACCACATGGCACCATTCGGCGAATGCAGTGCGACCGAACGCGGCCATCCTGTCGTCTCCTCAACATCAACCGTCCAGTTCTCGGGATAAAGAAACTGGAAACCGAGTCGATTGAATTCCGCTGCCATGGAACTCCCTTGCTGCCCCTCGCCCAATCCAGGCTCCGCTACACGGAGGCGGGACAGGATAAATTGCGATGTAAGTTCTGAGTCGTTTTAATTCGCCAAGATTCACGTGCAGAACGAGTGAAGCAAGGACGAACTGCGCAATTGGTTGCCAACATGGTAACGCTGACCGAGCGAACTGAACAGAACCGCAGAGCACATGTCAGGTTGCCGCGTCAGCAGGAATGGGAAATAATGTCACGCACATCGTTGTACGCTGCAGGCCAACGGGCACACTTGGATCGAAAGGTAGGACGCATGCGACTTTTTGCTGGTGAGCATTCGCGGGTCAACTCAACGACAGCCACCAAGTGGGGACGGCCGCTGCCAACCCTGATGGCAATCGGCTGTCTGACACTGATGCTGGCAGGCTGCGAGCCAGAATCTTCAGCGGTGACGGACGGGAGCACAAATGACCCGCCCGTGACCGAGGCAAATCCGCAGCCTGCGGATACGCCTTCCAGTGTCGAAACTCAGGCCGCTGCGGACGAACCGACAAGCGACGTCGAGTCGACAACGGACGCTCAAGAGTCCAACGCCTCGACGACTAACACTACACCCGTTGCGACCCAGGAAAAACAGATGAAGTACAACGAGCTAACTCGCGCCGAAGAGTACGTCATTCTCCACAAAGGCACGGAGCGGCCCTGGGTTGGCGAATACACCGAGACGAAAGATCCGGGTACGTATGTGTGTCGCCGCTGCAACGCCCCGCTCTACCATTCCGATGACAAATTCGAGAGTGACTGTGGCTGGCCGAGCTTTGACGACGAGATCAAGGGTGCCGTCAAGCGACAGGTGGATGCAGATGGCTATCGTGTGGAAATCCTCTGCGACAATTGCGGTGGGCACCTCGGCCACGTTTTCGAGGGTGAGCGTTTGACGAAGAAGAACGTCCGCCACTGCGTAAACTCTCTATCGATGAAGTTCTATGCGAAGGGCGAGAAGCTGCCGCCAGTCGTGCCGAAGACGGCAGAGTAGTTACAAGCTGCTAGCTGCAAGACGCCGTGATGCGCAAGTGTCGGTTGTAGTTCTCCGCAACGCGTTGGCGTCGGTTCTGTCCCGGCGCTCCGCCTATCCCCCCAGAGAACCGCGGCTGGCGCCCAGCACTCAGTTTGAATTTCAGGATAGAAAAAACG
>JAGQPK010001367.1 GCA_020426755.1 Planctomycetales bacterium | reverse complement strand
GGTGATCGCGCAGCGCTTTCGATTTCCGTGAAGCTGCCTGACGGCAATACCGCCAATGTCACATTCCGCGGCAAGATTGACGGCTCCAATGTGCAGGGCGATGCCGAGTACGAACTGGGCGGCAGCCAGGGCAGCTTTCCGTTTACCGGCAAGCAGGTGAAGTAGCTGATTGTTCGACGTCAGGCGCAGATGTCGATTCTGTCCTGTTGCAGAATCGACATCGTTGGGAAAGATCGCGGCAATTGCCAATGCCGCACCGAACTCCATTTGGCTGCAACTAGCATCAACTCTAATCGCGCCAGCGCACGATGTGCGTGAACTCGTCAACAACGGTCTGGCTGGCAGCAACGATACTGCCTGAAGCCAATTGCAAGGGAGCGCCAGACCGCTCGCGGCACACGCCGCCAGCTTCGTGCACGATCAGTGCCCCGGCGGCGTAATCCCAGGGAGCAACCTTGTATTCAAAGTATCCTTGAAAGCGACCGCAAGCGATCCAGGAAAGGTCCAGCGCCGCCGCTCCCATTCGTCGCAACCCACGGATATTTACACGAAACAATTCTCGGATCGAATCGAGTGTCCGTTCCATCGTCAAATCTCGTTCGTAATAGAATCCCGTGGCGACGATACATTGTTGCAGATCAGTTGGCTGTGATGCCTGAATCGCCTGGCCATTCAACCACGCTCCCCTGCCCTTCACTGCGGTGAACATCTCGTCGCGCATTGGATCGTACACCACCCCCACCTGCACTTCGCCGCGACAGGCATAGGCAATTGAAACGCAAAAGTGAGGGATTCCGTGAGCGTAGTTGTTCGTGGCGTCCAGCGGATCAACAACCCAGAGGTGTTCGGCGAGGATATCGCCGCGGAACTCGGTCTCTTCCTGCATCATGACGTGACCAGGAAACCGCTCTTGCACCATCGTAGCAATGAGTTTTTCGGAGGCCAGGTCGGCCTGCGTGACCAGATTCTGCGTCGAGTTCTTTTCGTGAACCGCTGCATTACCAAAGTAGTCTAGCAGTACCTTGGCAGCGGCACGTGCAGCCGCTGCGGCAAGTGACAGGATGGTGTCATGATCGGGTGCGGCGGTTGTGGACATGTTCAACATCTTCTCCGTGCTTTAGCTTGCAGCGACAACTTGCTGCTCAAACGCGATCCCACTGCTTCTCGATGCGTTGCGGCGACACTTTCACACGCGTCCCCAAATGCTGCGCGAACAGTGACACGCGCAGTTCTTCCACCAGCCAGCGATACTCGATCAGCTCGGGACTAATTCGCTGCAACTGAGCGTCTTCCTCCGCGCGTTGCAGATATCGGTTCCAGTAATGAGTCGTCGTGTTTAGCAACTCA
>JAGQPK010001366.1 GCA_020426755.1 Planctomycetales bacterium | reverse complement strand
GCCACCCACGGGTGGATCAGACAATCGACAAGTCGAGTGGAAAGAATACACGCATCGTCGAGATGCATTCCCGCAAAAGCTTGCAGCAGTTTGGCTAAGGAGGAATTGGCCCAAAAGATTAGCGGTGGCGCGTCATAGGCTAGCTCACCGTGTTCAATAAGCCATCGTGTCTGCATCGGGTAATAGGCAGCGTCCATACCAGGCGGCAATGGATGCCGAAAATTGAGAGCCAGTCTTACAAGGGTTGCGACTGTAGTTATTGTCAGCGACGTAGCTAACCACAGTCGCAACGGAGAATCACTGGAACCTTGGACTCGCCAACGTGAATGTCCCAATTGACTTACCTACGGCAGATAAAGATTAGCGCCACTGGGTGGCCGCCAATGACATTCGATTTGAAAACCGCATCGCTCGGCCACTCCAGTGCATGTGTTTGTTCCCCGTCGCACGAATCACCGCAGTGACATCCACCAGTTTACCGAAAACGCAATGATGACAGAACACGTCATCACCACGACCACAATCGCACGGCATTTAGACGTCGGCACATTATACGCGGTGGTGATCGGACGCCACAGCAGAATCGAAAAACCGAAAGCCGACAGCAGCGTCGTCAATCCAATGACTCCGTAGAGTTTGGGCGGGTCGTGGTGCACGGGTAGTCGCCAGCCGAGAGTCGCAGCAGCAATGACGACAATGATTTCGCAGGCAACGTACCAACACCAATGTACAAGTGCCGCCCACCAACCAAGTTTGCGGCGTGCCAGCAGCATCGCCCCTCCGATGAACGCGGTTACCGCATAGATCGCATCCTTGACAAAACTCGCGGCGTGAAAATGAGAGTCCAGCTGAAATCCAGATGACAACTGCATCACCCACGAAAAGATCATCAAGCCGCCGCGTATGAGCAGCCAGACTGAAAGAAGCGCGGCAAGACCTGATTGCATTTGCGTCAAACCAGATGACGCTGCATCGTTCGGATGAGACGACGGTTCATATGGATTTGCGGTCGTCGTGGCGTGCATCAATGAAGGCCCAAATCAGTTGAAGCTAGGAAACGCTCGGCGTAACCAACCGTGAGGAGTTGACTTACGACTCACGGGCGTCGTTGCCCCAGCCCTCCGGTGAACGTTTTCAATCAATCAACGCACCTTCGACAACTTGCGGGCAACGGCTTGGTTAGCTGGACTACGTCACTTTGGAGTTTCCTTCGAGGACTAGAGTACCGGCAACGAAGTTCGCCGCTTTGACGTTAGCCTCGGTTCTCGGCCGGAAACCGTGGCTAACGCCAAAACGGCGAACTCAAAGTGACGTTGTCCAGTTAGTCAGTGGACAAACTGCTGCCGCA
>JAGQPK010001365.1 GCA_020426755.1 Planctomycetales bacterium | reverse complement strand
GAACAACCGAGCCACGCGGCGCCGCAACCGTCGGCGAATCAGGCCACGTCGTTCCGGTTGTCACGCGCGCGGCAATGTCCATCGTCAGGAACGACTTGCCTAAGCCAGGATCGCCCGCGAACAGCGTCAGCTTGCCCAAGGCGATTCTTCCAGGCCAGAGCCAACGAACCGTCTCAGGCTCGACGTCGGACAGTCTCACAAGCTTCGGCCGGCGTCGACGCTGGAACGTCAAAGCAACCGGCGAGGAAGAATCGGCCAACGCGAGCAGCTCGGCGCGACACTCGTCAGGATCACGACCGTTCGACCAGTCGGCGACATCCTCCCCCGACTGCAATCCAGGAAGCTCGACGATACGCACATCAGACACACTTGCAGAACGCACGAGCCGTTCAACCTCTGCGGCATAGCGTCCGCCGGCATCGTCGCAGTCTGGCAGAATCACGACACGCTGAGCGGTGGCTAATTTCGTCCAATCGGTCTTCTGTGCCGAACCTGCACCGTGAGCGGACGTGACCGCAACGAGACCGAAGGAACGTACGACGTCGGCGCACTTCTCACCTTCGGTTACGAATACGCAATCGAGTGACTCCGGTAGGTCGCCGTAGAGCGGCCACGAGTCAACTGGATCGGACCAACGCCAGCCGTCAGCGTGCCTACTGACTGGTCGATATGTCTTTCCTGTCGCGTAGTCATACCGAACCACAACGGCGATTGGCTCACAACCTCGCCTGTAGGTCCACAACCCGGCTTGTCTCGCACCGTCATGACGACGGCTCATAAACCGATCGAGCGCCGCAACGGCTTCGCGACACGTCGGCCACGACTGGCCACGCGGCAACTTCGACTGTAGACGATCAATCGTTGCGTGACGTGACAGATGTTGTTCGACCCAAGTTTTCGCGTCGCCGAACGACAAGCCAAGTAGCCAACCGATCGCAGAGAAGCCGTCCGCACCATCAGTGAAGCAATGCCGACAATGCACGCCGCCAGTTTCTTCGAAGTCCTTGAAAACGGAGAAGCGATCGCGACCGCCACACTTTGGGCATGGATGGCCGCGACCATCGAGCGAATCCGGCGAGCAACCAGCCGAGATAAGAAGTTGGCGCCAGTGACCTGACGCACGCTGTTTGAGGTCGTCTTTGAGCGTAGAGCGAAGCATGGTATATTCCTTGTGCAAACTTCTTCGGTTCGACCCCGCTATGTTTTCAGACAGCATGGCGGGGTTTTTTATGCGATGAAAACGACTCGGCCCGCATGGCAACCGCCAGGACAAATGACTGGCGGGCGTCTCACCAGCCACACGAACCGAGCCGCACAAATCTCAACCTGCCTGAGACGTTGACGCGTCACCTTCA
>JAGQPK010001364.1 GCA_020426755.1 Planctomycetales bacterium | reverse complement strand
CAGCGTTCGAACAACTCTTTGCCGACTTGCCTTGTGCTGCAATTGGTACGGTCGTCACATTGGCAGAGTTGCGAATCAGCTGGCAAAACGAAACCGTCGTCCACGCACCGCTCGAGCAACTCAAAGCGGCGTGGCAAGCGCCGTTGCACTGGGCATAGCATCAACCGCGTCACCGCGCATATTCGTTCATTTTGTACGTCGATTAGCGAAAGACAGACAAACGTCCCATGGCTCAAGTTCGCGTGCTTATCCTTCGTGCCCCCGGTACGAATTGCGATCAGGAAACGGCCTTCGCCTTTGGTCAGGCGGGTGCGGATACGGAGATCATCCACATCAATCGGCTGCTGTCCGAACCGACGCTGGCGGATCAGTACCAGATCCTCTGCTTGCCGGGCGGCTTCAGTTACGGTGACGACATCGCCGCCGGACGCATCGTCGCGGGACAGATCCGCCATCACCTGACGGAGGAACTGCAGCGATTTCGTGAAGACGGCAAGCTCATCCTGGGCATTTGCAATGGGTTTCAAATCCTGTTGAAGTCGGGCATTCTCTTACCGGATGAAGCGGGTAAGTCGGCGCCCGCCACGTTGGCGTGGAACGAATCCGGCTACTACCAAGATCGCTGGGTACACGTGGGGACCGATAGTGGCAGTGAAAGCAAATGCGTCTTCCTACGTGGCATCGAGCGCATGTATCTGCCAATCGCTCATGCGGAAGGCCGCTTTGTTACGCGCGACGCCGGAACATTTGCGGCATTGTCGACAGGTGGCCAACTTGCCCTGCGCTACACAACTGCCAACGGTGCCACGAGCAACGATGCACTGCCGTTCCCAGACAACCCCAACGGCTCACAAGCAAACGTGGCCGGCGTCTGCGACTCGTCCGGACGCGTGTTCGGTTTGATGCCACACCCTGAGCGTCATATCCATCCAACTCAGCATCCGCAATGGACGCGACTGCCGCAGCGTGAAGTCGGCGACGGCTTCAAGATGTTCCAGAACGCCGTCCAATATTTTCGCTAGTGGCTCAGCAGAGAAGTTCGGCGAAAGGCGCCAGCCGCCGTGCGAAGAATGGATTGAGGAATGATGATTTCGGAGTTTTGATTTTTGAATGAGGTGGGAACTGCAAAACTCCGGGCACAGCATTCATCAATCTGAAATCCACAATCAGCATTCCGATATCAACTTCGTCGCCGGGACGAAACCGACGCTAATGCGTTGCGGCGAACCAGCCGCGGTTCTCACTGTGTTTGGAATGGGCTTCTAGGCGCCATCGACAGTTGCGTCGCGTAGCGACATCGTGACGGTAGGCCAGCGTTTTAACGCTGGTGTGTGCGACGCACCCTCGTCGATGCGTCGCGTAGCGACCGCCCGAAA
>JAGQPK010001363.1 GCA_020426755.1 Planctomycetales bacterium | reverse complement strand
GACAAGGCAGAACAAGAGCTAAAATCTGCGATTGAAGCGGCGGACAAAGACGGCGCCGAGCGACAAGCTGCTGAGACAAAGGTTGCGGAGTCGAAGGCGGCCGTGGAAGCAGCCGAGAAAACGCTGGCTGCCGCAGCAGGCGATGAAGAGAAACAAGCGGCTCAAGCCGAACTCGACAAATCGAAGCAAGCTTTGACGGCAGCCGAAAACGAACTCAAGCCAAAGGCTGAAGCTGCCCAGAAGAGTGAGAACCAACGCAACGAGAAACAACAGACTCGTGACGCCGCGGTTCGCTCGGTTGAAACTTCGGAGCAGGCGTTGGCCGATGCACGCCAGGATATCGAGCGACTCACGCCACTACTGACGGCTGCGCAGGAAGCATTCAAGGTTGCCGAAGGAGTTGCCAACGAGCAGACTGCTGCAGCCAGTGGCTATAAGGCCGTTGCCATTGGCGCGGCGGCCAGCCCATCCGGTCAACAGTTTGCCACTGTTGCGGCTGACGGAACTGTGTCAGTATGGCGAAGCGAAACGGGCCAACCGGTCGAGCAGTTTAGTTTGGATGGTCAATTGGTTTCTCCGTGCCGCATGGTCGATTTTTTGACCGACGAATTGCTGCAGTTGGTTGGAACTGATGGACGCATCACACGCGTTAACTTGAATCGCCAGTGGCAACTCGTCCGCACAATCGGGGCGCCTGATGATACTTCTACACTGCAAGACCGAGTGACCGCGTTGGCTTTTAGTCCCGACTCAGCAATCCTGGCAGTCGGCGGAGGGCAGCCGTCGCGTAGCGGTGAACTGGATCTCTATCGCGTGGCAGATGGCACGCTGATTCGAGAAATCGAAGACTCTCATAGCGACACGATCTTCGGCGTCGCATTCTCGCCGGACGGCAAGCTGCTGGCAAGCTGCGGTGCCGATCGGTTCATGAAAGTCTTTGACGTGGCTAGCGGCGCTCACGTGCGTACCTTCGAAGGTCACACGCATCATGTTCTAAGCGTCGCGTGGCGCGCTGACGGGCGCGTGCTGGCGACCGCGAGCGCCGATAAAGGCGTGAAGCTCTGGAACCTAAGCGACGGCTCCCAGTTGCGCACGATCCAAGGCTTTGGCAAAGAGGTCACATCGCTCCAATTCTCAGGAGCCACCGATGTGTTTTACGCAGCCTGCGGCGACCAGAATGTCTATCGTTGTGACGTGGGCGGTAATCGCAAGTCGATTGGCCGCGGCAATGACTTTCTTTATGTTGTGGCCGTTGATCAACTCGGCCGCAGCATCGTCTTCGGCGGACACGATAGCATTCTGCGCACCGTCGACCCCGAAGGCAAGCAGTTAGTCGAACTGGCGCCGACCAAGCCGTGAATATCGAATATCGAATATCGAAT
>JAGQPK010001362.1 GCA_020426755.1 Planctomycetales bacterium | reverse complement strand
CCCCACTGCCGCGTCGTTCCTTTATTCAAAGTTGCGCTTGGACAGCGGCAATGCTCACAACGCCGGGGTTGTTCGCGGAGCAGTTGTCATTGACACCGGCCCAAACGGAAGGGCCGTTTTATCCTGACAAGTTGCCACTCGACACAGACAATGATTTGATCGTGATCAACGACAAACTCACGCCAGCCGTTGGTACGATTGCCTACGTAAGTGGCCGAGTGCTAGATGCCAGCGGCAATCCAGTTCGCAATGCGGTCGTCGAAATCTGGCAAGCCGATAACAATGGCGCGTATTTGCACTCGGGCAGTGGCAACGCGGAAAAGCGCGACAGCAATTTCCAGGGCTTCGGGCGTTTTCTAACCGGGTCGAAAGGCGAATACTTGTTCCGCACGATTCGCCCCGTGCCCTACCCAGGCCGCACACCTCACATTCACTTTGCAGTTAATCGCGGCAGCAAGCGAGTCTTGACGACGCAACTATATATGAAGGACGAACCTCTTAACGCAAAAGATGGCATCTACCGCGGCCTCGGTGCTTCAAGTTCGCTTGTTACGTCCGACTTCGCGCCGTTGGCAGATAGCAAGGTCGGAGAACTCTCGGCGACGTTCGATCTCGTACTTGGCATGACGCCAAACGAAGACGCGTAGCGGTATCGCTCCATCATAAGTCGCGTGTTGGACGAGCGGTGTTCGTGGCAGCAAACTCGCGCGGACGCGTACGCTCAACACGCACGCCCGCGGGAACACACATTGCAGTCTTAGGAAGAGGCACACGATGTTCTCTGAATACGTGCGCGTACCTCCGATACTGCATTACGACTCAGAATTGGTTGAGTCGTACACGGTCGCCAAAGACTCGTGAAGCAGCTCGCATGCGTTTGGTAAAGCTTCTTCGCCGAGCACGGCGTCATTGAGCGAGTCGGCGCGACAACTACCCAGAATGCGAATTGGTGTACGAATGCCTAACGATGTTGCTGATGTTACCAAGCGTCGGCGCAACGCAGGACTGATCTCCTGCCCGCTTCGCAGCAGGAGTCGCCCGTCAAAGGTGGTGACATCCTCCGCGACGATGTCTCCATCAGCCAACTCGTCTGGTTCCATCGGCAAGGTCCGCGCGTCGACCTCCTGCGTGAGCAGATCAGACAACGCGGCCATCGCTTGCGGATTGTAGTTCGCCTTGACCTTGGCGAGTTCTTCCAGTGCATGGTTGGGACTGAAGCCCTTCTCCATCAACTCGTCTAGATCAATTGCCAATCGCAGCGAGTCGATGTCTTTCGATGCAATCGCATTCTTAGCAGCGACCGACGACGCGCCCTGTTCCTTGACAGCGTAAATGGCTTCGATAATTGAGGCCACACCTTCGAGACGGGGTATATTCGCCACGAGA
>JAGQPK010001361.1 GCA_020426755.1 Planctomycetales bacterium | reverse complement strand
TGGGTCGTGGACGCCATAATACGCTGCCACGGCCCATCTCTTTGCGCGGCCTGAGCATGCTGCGTCGCGTCCACCACTGGTAAGCCTAGCACCAGTCGCGCGTCTGTCAGTCGATGGCAATCTGCCTACCGACCTGATCGTCTTCTATCCAGTTCGTCGCCATTGGCAACTGCCCCAGCGACCGCGCGAGGCGTTTCCCGCAGCCAGATTGCCCGTGAATTGGCCCAAAGCCTTGGTCCTGGCGCAGGCTTTGGCTTTGGCACGCAACCTGCTTTACGACACAACGGCTATCTGCCGACTGTTATTCCTCATTTGTGATCCTCTATGTAATTGCCTGAAGCACTACCATGAAAACCTGGAACTGCACCTGCGGAAACATGTTGTTCTTCGACAGTACTCACTGCGTTCGCTGCAATCGCGACACAGGGGCCTGCCCTGCCTGCAAGCGCATCGTTGCCTTCGGAGTCGGGCCGTCAGGAGAACACTGGTGTCGCGGTAAGAGCTGTCTGAAGAAGGTCCGTAAGTGTGCGAACAACGTCAAGCATGGAATTTGCAACGGCTACGTATTCGCTGAGGGCACGTCGTCAGACTTGTGTGACGCATGTTGCTTGACGTCGGATATTCCCGATCTGAACGTCGCTGAGAACCTTGCTCGTTGGCGCAAGCTCGAATTGGCCAAACGACGGGTGGTTCGCCAGTTGCGCGACCTCAAACTCTTGCCTCAACATAGCGACGGCGGTGAATCGCCCTTGAGCTTTCGTTTTCTGGCGGACGACCCTAGTGGCCAACCGGTGCTGACTGGTCACGCCGAGGGTGTGGTAACCGTCAATATTAAAGAAGCTGACGACGTAGAGCGGGAAAAGGCGCGGGTCAACTTTGGCGAACGGCACCGTACGTTGGTTGGCCATTTTCGGCATGAGCTCGGCCACTACGTCTGGTACCTGGCTTGGAAGGATTCTCCGCCCGACTACATCATCGAAGCCTTTGGCGATCCCGGTAAGACCGACTACGAGCAAGCTCGTCAGGAATACTACAACCGAGACGAGAACTTCGAGTGGCAGCAGAATTACATCTCGCGTTACGCGACGATGCATCCCTGGGAGGATTTCGCGGAGACGTTTGCCAATTACTTGGACATGATAGATACAGTTGAAACCTCGGAGCACTTTGGCTTTGTCAACGGAAACTGTCCGACGTTCATGGACAAGCTCCACGCCTACGAGCGCATCGGCGTCGCAATCAACGAGCTCAATCGCGGCGTCGGCGTACTTGACTTGGTTCCGGAAGTGTTCTCGCCGAGTGTCATCGAGAAGCTTCGTACAATCGACAAGGCGGTGATGACGATTCAGACTCGCGGGCTGTGGACAACGCCGCAGGCCCCGTGCTCAAT
>JAGQPK010001360.1 GCA_020426755.1 Planctomycetales bacterium | reverse complement strand
CTCGATATTCAACATTACTCCAGCACTTGTCCATCTTGCAGCAAGCGTACTTTGAGCTGTTCGTAGGCAACGTCTTGCACGGCAGCGTTATCGTCGATGGCCATCGACGCGGCGGTCGCGGCGCTTTGCCCAAGAATCATGAAGACAGGTTCCATGCGAATGCTGCCGAAGGCAATATGTGAAGCGCTCACGCAGACGCTTACCAGCAGGTTTTCACACTGCTCACGCTGCGGCACCAGGGCACCGTAGGCGATGGTGTACGGCTTGATGCCGACGCCGATGTCGCCTTCGTTCTGCACGTACCCTGCGGGCGTGATGTAGCGTTGCACATTGTGTGAATCAATTGTGTAACTTCCCATGCCTACAGAATCTGGAGTGGGCTCCTTTTTCGTGAGCTGCTTCTCCGTCATTACGAAACTGCCAATCATGCGACGCGCTTCGCGAACGTAGATCTGATGCGGCCAGTTGTCATTGTCGACAAACTCATCCTTCGCCAGCCCCCAGCGTTGCATCTTCTCTTGTACGTCGCGTGGCACGCGAGGATCGTTCGCGACAAAGTACAACCAGCCTTGCTGATAACGTCGATGTTCGTCCAGAATCTCTTGACGGCGTTCGTAGCTCGCCTCTGGATAGTCGTAGTTCATACCAATATTGTCGGTGCTGAACGGACCGTGGTTGTTCGTATCGGTTTTGCGATTCGGAATCGGATCGAACTTGTCAAACGTCTCGCGCCAGCCGTGTTGATAGACGCGCAGCAACAGTTCGTACTGCGTTGAATCGTAGCCAGCGGGACGAGGAAACGGTAGACGGTTATCGGGGTGATCCGTTGCGCAGTAGCGGTAACAGTACGCTTGAATTCGCTTGTCGGCAGTTCCATACTCTCCCGGCGGTTCGGTACTGATGCGCGGCAGCACGCCCGAGGCTGGATCGCCGGGGACGACGTAGGGACTTACCGGTGTTTTTAGGACACCGAAGTGATGGCGGTGATGGAGCACGCCAGTTTGCACGCCGTTCCATTGTTCGCCATACATCGAGTTGGCTTCGCGTCCTACGTAATAGTTGACGCCCGCGGCGGCCATCAAGTCGCCTTCATAGGTGGCGTCGATGAACATCTTGCCGACAAACGTCTTGCCGGACAACATTGTCACGCTGACGATACGTGCACCATCCTTCGTCACACCGTGTTGACGATCCAACCACTCGTTGCTATACACGGGAATCTGGAACTCTCGCACATAGTCTTCAAAGACCTTCTCCGCGACATGCGGTTCGAAGATCCACATTGTACGATTCTCACCGTCGATCGCCGGAGTGCCCTGCCCTTTGTTGCCGTATTCGTGCTTTGCCTGCCAACGCCAGTTGTCGTCATGCTGATATTCAAGCCAGATGCGATGA
>JAGQPK010000135.1 GCA_020426755.1 Planctomycetales bacterium | reverse complement strand
TGGCACGGGACGATACTCTGATGAATGAGCACGTGCGTTGGCGCTGTCCAGGCGTACGAGTTGGGTACGATGCGTCGCGCAATTGTTCCTTGATCCGTCGTGATCCGCAGCCAGTAGTCGGGGCCAAGTTCAAGTGAACCGCGCTCGCCTTCTATCAGCACGAACGTCTCAGGGAAGCGATCGTGTTCCATGCGACTGGCGTAGCTCATTTCGCAAACAACCGAAATGCCATTTATTTCCATCATGACGGTCGCGACGTCTTCGCCCTTGATGTCGGAGTGCACGCGATGGGTGATGCAGAACAACGAACTGGCCTCGCCGAATAGGAAGCGAGCGACGTCGAGGATGTGAGTGCCGATGTCCGTCAAAATGAATTGATCGAGTTCTTTGAGAAATGGTTGGTCGCGGAACACTGGGAAGCTGTTCGAGTACTGAATGCGACCTCGAAACGGTTTGCCAATTGCGCCTTGATCGAGCGCGTCTCGGACTGCTCGAAGTGTGCATTGCCAACGCCAGTTTTCATGGACCAGCAATAGCACTTGGCGGTCCTGGCAGAAACCCACAAGCTCTTCAGCTAACTCCAGCGTTGGCGCGAGCGGCTTCTGGCAGATGATCGGTATGCCGAGCTCAGCTGCACGTTTTGCGAACGGCACGTGAGTATCGACGTCGGTGATAATGTCGACGAAATCGAGATCGGGGAAGTCTTTGAACATCTGGTCGACATCGTCGTAGATCGCGGCCGCAATGTTGTGGCTGGATGCCAATTGTTCTGCTTTGTGACGTGTGCGATTGTAAATCGCCACACATTCGACGCCCTCGAGTTCTTGCCAAGCGGACAATTGGCAATGCGACCAAAAGCCGGCGCCGAGGATTGCAAAGCGAAGTGGTGTCATCGTTGCGCTCCTTCGACACGCGTGTAGCTGTGCGGCGGCAGTTGTAGCGTGTTCCCGACGGCCTCTTGCCACCGTGCACGGAAATCGGCTGATAGTTGGTGAGCGACCGTGAGTGCCTCGTCTTCCAAGACATGGAAACGTTTTAACGCAAACGGTAGACGCACGGTCCTAATCTCATTCGACAGGTTGCCGAGCAATGCTCCGTGCACGCGCTGCGACTCGTCAGTCGCTTGCATTGCATTCGTCTCGTCAGCATCTGAACTAAACATCAGCCCGACGATCTGATCTGGCTCAGCGCACGTCAGTCGTTGTAGCGACCTCGTTCGCAATTCCCAAAGATCCGCGAAGACGTGATAGACCGGATAGACATCGCGATCGGACGTGAGAAATGGTTCAGGCAATTCCTGATTGGCTGCACTGCCCAGCAGGCCGCGAGGCCCTGACGTTTCGAAGTAAGTAGCGGTCGTAGCGCGGGCGGCGCTCAGCGACGCGATGCTGCCCAATGTCCATGCGGCCAAGAATGCACTGACCTGTCGCTTGTCCACGGTCACTGGTAATCCGTCGGCATCGAACGCAGCCTCCGCGCCAGTTGCATTCGGATTGAAACGTGGCTTGAGCGTGATTGGGCCGACGTGAATGGGCAGTCCCGGATAGAGTTCCTGCGCACTACGTACCGTGTCTGCTTGCGCTGCTAAGGTTTCCGCCAGCGTGAGATCGTCGAAGGCGTGGACCTGTGGATTGATCGAATAGGCGATTCCCTGTAGCACTTCCGCCGCAGGACGGTTGCGATTCAGTTCCGCAAAGTAGGCATCCGTTCCGCCGCACACGTCGGCGTCTGGCGTCAACGCGTGAAGTATCGGTCGAGCGATTCTTGCCAGTGAGTCGGGAGTCGTGTGCGATGACTTTGAAAAGACGAACCAGTTGCTGATCGATTTGGCGGCCTGTTGGATCGCCGGAGTCAGCCTGTCTAGTTCACCGGCGATGTCGTCGCCCAACAATAGTGCGACGTGAAGCTGACATTCGAGTGTCATCGCGGATAAATGTGCGGCGCTCAATTGATCGTCAGCACAAGGATCGGTGGCATCGACTTCGACCCGAAGGAACGAAAGTCTCAATGCCCGCAGTCGTTCGAGTTGCAGGCCAGATAGAGTGTGAATGTCTTCCGTAAAGCCAACTCCCAACTTCGGCACGTCGAGTTGCTCACTCACCTCGAGCGAAATCGGTACCTCGGTCGGCACGGAGATCGAGTCATTTTGCGATAGGCCGGACACCGAGAACCGCACGGTTTGCAACACGTGGTGCTGCGAAGTCACTTCGACGGGAAACGGCAACTGCAGTGGCGTGCTGTAGGTCTTGTAGGATGCATCGGTCCAGTTGCGCTGGTCCTCGGTTTCGAATACATCTCCGGCAAAGTGTACATCAATCGCAATCTCGTCACGCCAATAGCGGATGCCCTGCAAATCCATGAAGGGTTGGTGGGGCGAGATGAAGCGTGGGAAGCTGCTGGCTTCCTTCGTGCCGTCGGTGTGCGTCAATTCACAAGGCTGCCCAGAGCAGTGTGCCAGCGGATGCAAAATGCACCAGCCGATCCGATTGCGTCGGAACGTACTGTAGGGGCGGCCATCAAATATCATAGTGATCGTCCCACTGGCGTCTCCGGTCAACTTGCCATGCCAACGGAAATCAACGTTCCCCTGTTGGCACAAGGCGTCAAAGTCGACGGCAAACCTCGTATCAGATTGACGAACAGAGAGGTTTTCGATGCGCGGCTCGATCGTATCCCAGTTGTGATCTCTGACCGCTCCATATACGGCGCGCAACAACTCTTGTCCGCGCAGTCGGAAGCCGCGCAGTTGCCCACTGAGTTGACAGAAGTCAACATCAATGGGGCCGGCGTGTAATCGAATCATGTGATCTTGCGACATGGTAACGCTCTGTCGTGCGAAGAGTGTGGAATAAGCGGCGTGGTTGCGTAATTGTGTGAAAGTGGCGAGTGACTCGTGCGTTGCTGTCAACGTGTCGCAAAGTGTCGGTGCCGAACGGCGTCACACAAGATTGCGAACAAGATCACGGTGCCTGTGATAAGTGGATAAGTATACGGATTTGCGTCGATCAGGTTGAGGCCATTGAAAACCATGGTGACGAGAATCGCGCCGATGGCCGCTCCCGGCAGGATTGAACCTGTTCCGCCGGACAAACTCGTGCCACCGAGCACTGCCGCAGCGATGGCATTGAATTCCCGATCGCGGCCGAACGATGGTGAGACGGTTCCCAGTTGTGTTAGCGAGATGAAGCCGGCGATGGCGCAGCACACGCCACTGACCAAGTAGACTTGCCAGATCGTCCGCGAACAGTTAATTCCCGCCTTGTAAGCCTCTTCGCGGTCGTGCCCGATTGCGACAATCTGTCGACCGAAGGCAGTACGTCGATGCAAGTAGGTCAAGGCAAGCAGCGTCACGCAGGCGATGACGATCGGTAATGGGAATCCGGCCACCGTCGCGTCTGCGTAACCTGTAAACTCCGCGGGCAGGTTCATTGCGCGTGTCTCCGTCAGCCAGAGCCCGGCACCGCGCAATACGAACAGAGACGCCATTGTGGCAATAAACGGTGCCAAGCCAGCCCATGTCACCAACAGCCCGTGCACAGCCCCACAGCAGACACCGACCAGCGGCATGGCCACAATCGCCAGCGGTACCGATTCATATGCCAGCAGCAGTTTGCCCGCTACGGCAGCCGCGAAGAACATTTGCGAACCGACGGACAAGTCGATGCAGGAAGCGAGCAACACGAAGCTCATGCCACCGGCCAGTACGGCGGCCGAGGATGCCTGTGTCAATAAGTTGGCAGCGTTGGCCGTCGTCGCGAATTTGGGCGTGAGCAAGCTGAATGTAAAGGCAACAACCAGCAGCACGATGAACGGTAACTGAGCAACAAGCTTGCGTGTCATGCGATCTGCTCCGGATCGAGTGCGTGTCGCAGGATTTGCTCGTTTGAAAACTCCGCACGCTGCAGTTCCGCCACGAGCTTGCCGCTGCGCATCACATGCAAGCGATCACACAAACCAATGAGCTCTTCCTGTTCGGATGACACGAGCAACACGGCTGTGCCGGCATCGGCCAAGCGGCAGATCGTTGAGTAGAGTTCCATCTTGGCGCCGACATCAACGCCGCGCGTGGGTTCGTCAAGTAAGAGGATGCGGGGCTTGCGCAGCCCCCATTTGGCGAACACCAGCTTCTGTTGATTGCCGCCGCTCAAGCGGCGCACAATGACGCGACGGTCGCCGCGCAACAAGAGTTCATCCTGGATCTGCGTGGCGGCTTGCGAAGCCCGACGACGTTGCAGCCAACCGCCAACTGAATACTGCCGCCAACTCGCGAGTAGTGTGTTGTCGCGAGCATTCGAGTCGAGCAGCAGTCCGTCCTGGCGGCGATCCTCGGTGACAAACGCCATGCCGCGTTTGATCCAACCGCGCGGGCAACGACGTCGGTACGGCACACCATCAACCAGTACCTCGCCGGCATCGGTCGCGTCGAGACCGTAGATCATCTTCAGCAGTTCGGTCCGCCCAGAACCCATCAGGCCCGCGAGTCCGACAATCTCACCTGCGTCGACTCGGAGCGATACATCGTGGATGCAGTTGCGTCGCGTAAGTCCGCGTAGTTCGAGCGTGGCTGGACGCGACGCTTCGCGACGCTCTGGCTGCGGTTGGCGTCGTGGGAAGAGTTGCGTCATCTCGCGGCCGACCATGGCACGGATCAATACGCTTTCGTTCAGATTCGTCGCAGCATCAAGCGTTTGGACAACACCGTCACGCAACACCAACACATTGTCCGCAAGTCGCAACACGTCCGAGAGATTATGCGAGACATAGATGATGGAAGCGCCTTGTGATCGCAGCTCTCGAATCAATTCGAACAAGTGTTCTGATTCAGGCGTCGTCAGTGATGTCGTCGGTTCATCAAAGACGATCAGCTTGGCACCTGTGCGTAAGGCTCGGCCGATTTCGATCAGCTGACGCGCGCCGGGTGAAAGATCCCTGATGAGGGAGCGGGCATCGCGTCGTAAGCCCACGCGCCGCAACATGTCGGTCGCTTCACGCTGCAGGCGCGCACGGTCGATGCCAAACCAGCGTGCAGGAAGCTCGTCCAGAAACAGATTCTCAGCGATCGTCAGGTTGGGAAAGAGGTTGAGTTCCTGATGGACGACTCGCACACCGGCCCGAGCGGCAGCGATTGGATTGGCGGGTGTGTAGCGCCGCCCTTGTAGCTCGATTTCGCCGCCGTCAGGCGCGAGCACGCCACCGAGGATGTTCAGGAAGGTGGATTTTCCAGCACCGTTTTCTCCAACAAGTCCCAGTACCGTGCCTGACGGAACTGACACAGTCATGTCATTTAAGACGACCGTCGAGCCAAACTGTTTGCGGACATTGCGGCAGGCGAGCAGTGTTTCGCTCATGATCGTAACTCCGCTGCCGAGGCCGCGCGTCGTCGGGCATCAAAGAAAGCGGCCAGGAGAATCACGCTTCCCTTCGCCATGAGTACATGCCAATGCGCCAGATTGAGCAGTGTTAAACTTTGTGCCATGAGTGAAATCGCAAGTGTGCCACCAACGACGCCCAACGCACTGGCTGCGCCGCCGCTCAAACTGGTTCCGCCGATGACCGCCGCGCCAATCGCATCCAGCAGGATCTCGCCCGGGAAAGTTGGTGAAGCGGTTTCCATGCGCGCCGTGTACAGCAGGGCAGCGAGCGCCGAGCATGCGCCGCACCAGGCAAAGCCGCTGATCAATACCCACGTCACCGGGCAGCCAGCCAAGTACGCCGCCCGTGCGTTCTGTCCGACTGCGAAAAGCCATTGACCCCACAGCGTACGCCGCAACACAATTAGCGCGACCAGCGCCAGCGAGATGGCAATCCAGACGGAAATGTCAAGGCCGAAGTAGTGGCGCTGCGCGGCGTCAAGTAGCGGAATCGGCAGGTCGCCAATGCGTTCACCGTGAGTGATCCAGACTGCCGCGCCGCCTAGGATCATCATGGAAGACATCGTTACCAAAAAGGCAGGCAACGACAGTACGCTGACGGCGAATCCGTGAACCGCTCCAATGACAGCGCCGAGTAACAGGCCTGCCGCTATCGACAGGCTAGGCTCCGCAGTCCATGCGGGTGCCCAGGCCCATTGACGCGTAATGAATGATGCCGAGATGATACTTACGAGGGCGATCACGCCAGAGACTGACAGGTCAATTCCGCCCAGGAGCAGCACGAAGGTCTGACCTAGCGCCAATACCAACAGCGGCGCAGCGTTATGAACAACGGCCAACACTTGTCCGGTCGATGCCAACTCCGGACAAAACGGATAGATGCACAGTAGGTACAGTGCGATGCAGAACACGCCAGTTCGACCGCGCAGCGCGGCCAGCAAAGGATGCTCACTGCGCTGCTCAATTTGACCGGGCGTGTGACTGGACGTGTGCCTGGACGGCGCAGTCAACGGACTACTTGTGCGAACCAACCTGGGATCCCCACATGCGTTCGGCGTCCGTTTCCAAGTTTCCTTGATGAATCACAAAGCCCGGGTCAGGTAGGACCGCGTCAACCGTCTCGCCGCGATTCATCTTATAGAGAGCGTCGACAGCTTGTTGACACTCGAACTGCACGTCCTGCACGCCATCGGCGTCGAGATAACCTTCCTTGAGCATACCGTAGGCTGTCGCGTCTCCATCAAAACCACCGAGCACGACATGGTTTGGATCGTTCACTGGCAAATAGCGATTTGCAGATTTGAGCGCCGAAATGACGGACGGAAAGAGGAAGTCCGATGAGCAAAAGATGAACTCGATTTCGGGATTCGCTTGTAGTGCATTTGTGATTCCAGCGAAGGCCTTTTCTTGATTCCATTCCGTTGGAATACGAGCCACGACTTCGACGACGTCCGGATTCTCGGCAACGATCTCGTCGAATCCTTCCCGGCGCTCAATCGCATTGATGTCACCGAGATCACCGATCAGGATGGCTGCCTTGAGCTTACGGCCGCGTTGTCGCGCCACTTCCACCATCTTGCTGACGGTCGCGCGAGTGATCGAACGGTTGTCCGCGACGACCACAACATGTGGGCCGGCACCCGTCGCCGCACCGCGGTTGTAAAGCACGATGGGAATGTTGGCTTTATTGGCGGCGCGAATCATCGGCACGCAAGTCCGGGAATCCTTGGGCACGAGCACGATGCCGTCAACATGTCGCGTGATCAAGCTTTGCACTTGTTCCAACTGGCGATTCGCATCGCCGTCGGCCACGACCTCCACGATCTCGGCATTCCGCTTATTTAGTTCGTTTCGCAAGTTATCGAGACTGGCGACCCAATACTCGGTCTGCAGAGTTTCAAAGGCGATGCCGATCCTAAGCTGCCCATCGATCTGCTGCGCGGCCGGCTTGTTGTTGCCACATCCAGCGGCGAACAACATTGCTGAGGCGAGCAAATACCTCATCCATCGCCACGACATTCGATCATTCCCTCCGACTTGTGAAGCAGTACTCGAACGTGGGTCAACACCTGATTCTTCGCCCAGCATTAGAGTGCCCGCAGGTAGCTCCAATCGAGCGGGCATCGTACTGAGATCTCAGCGAGATGTCAAACAGATCTTGACCCGCGCCGATGGCGAAAATACGATGCTGACATGGTACGCTCACGCACGCTGCTGAAAGACCGCGCATATCTTGAGTTGAAAGAATTGATTCAGTCGGGCGAGTTCGCGGCGAATGGATTTCTTTCCGAGCGGCAACTCTCTGAACGATTGGGGATGAGCAAAACGCCGATTAGGGCGGCGTTAGAGCATCTGGAAGCACAAGGCTTGGTTTCCGTTTCGCCGCAGCAGGGCATCTACGTTCGCGAACTGTCGGTTGGCGAGATTCGCGACTTGTTCGATATGCGGTCTGCCTTGGAGCCACATGTCGCGGCCAGTTTGGCGCGGCAGGAGTCGCTAACCGATCTTTCGCGCTTGCGTGCTAATCTGGCTGCGCAGTTGGAGGCTGCACGCAAATCAGACGCAGTCGCGGCGACTCGACTGGATATCGAGCTCCACCTGCAACTGGCCGAACTGTGTGGCAACGTCGAGATCGTCACATGGCTTGTGCGTTGCTTCGACAAACTGCATCGCTCGATCTTGCAAGTTAATCGACTTTCCGCAGGACGTTTGGAAGTTGGCACGCGTGAACATCAAAAGATCGTCGATCTGATTGTCGCTCACCAAGCTGACGATGCCGCCGAGGCCATGCGTCGGCATCTGGCCTACGGCCGGCAGTTCTTACTCAACGGGTCAGCGGTTAGCTGAGTCGGTCGGCTTACGATCGGCCCGACGCGATTCTCGCAGAGGTTGGAGCTATTCTCCGGGATAGAACCGACGCGAGAACCGCGACTAGCGCCCAATGGCACTCAGCCTAGATTCACGTACGCTGTTCCCCCTCCCGCAATTGACTCACAACTGTCTTCAGATGCGCAGTACGGGAGGGGGATTCAGGGGGAGGGCGACAATCGCGGAGCTGGTCGTTGCACTAAACTTCGCTCACGACTTTTCAGCATCTCCGTTGCGTTACACCGCGTCCGTTGTGGTTCCCTCCCCCTCCCCCCTCCCGGTGTAAAACCGCGCGAAGTGGAGACCATCGACGGGAGGGGGAACTACATTGGGCTGGCGCCTGGCGGTGAACTTGCAATTCAATATTCAGGGCGCTCTAGAGCTTCCAGATCAACGTGGCAAAATAGGTCACGTCATTTGGCTTGCGGCCATTGGGCGTGCTGTCATACCGGTCGACGAGCCCGACTTTCAGGCTGAGATTTGTTTCTTCGTCGAGCAAGATCTCCCAATGGGCGTTGGTGACCAAGCGATAGTCGTGGAAGTCTTCCCAGGTCGGATAGTAATCGGTGGTCAGCTTTACTTTCTGGCGCTTGGTTAGCGTCTTCTCAAAGTCACCACCCAAGTTCGCTTCAGGGATCCAAGCGTTGTCCGGTCCGCCGAATTCGCGCGAAACACCGGCACCCCAGCGTCCAGTCAGCGTCGTGATGTCCGTCTTGATGAAGTGGTGGCCCAAACCGCCACTCGCTACGAACCGTAGATCGAACGCCTTGAACTCGTCGTATTCCAGCGTGTTCTTATTGTACAAGAACCAGAGGGGGTTGAACTTCCAATCCCAGCGCGAGTTGGCGAGGGCAAAGTTCTGCGTCTCAATCCCACCGGTTTGAGTCTTCCCGTACTTGATGTCCCACTCGAACTTGTTGCCCTCGGTTTCTCGCTTGCCGTTCGCTGCAGCTAGCAAGCTGAATGATTCCGAGTTGCCTGTCGTACCGTTGATGCCTAGTTCCGCGCCAAAGTCCCAGATGGGTGAATCGAACCAGGCCGTGGAAGGTACCCACCAACTGCGTGTTGGTGTCTGCTCTGGCGGTGCTTCCACGATCGTCTCGGCTGTTGCATCGGCCGTGAACTGTTCGCTACCGATCGGCGGCAACAACTGCAAATCGGTGCCACTTGGTTCGAGCGCAAGCAGGGGGCACGACCAGGCCAGCAGTAGGAGCAACGCCGCAAGCGCGAAGCGGTTGGATGCGTCTCGTTTTATGTCCACTTTTTCGACTTCCCTATTGGCCGGTGTGTGTCACTGCGAGGTGTGCCGCGAAGTGAAACGCACCGCTATCGCGGCTGAGCTAGCATTGCTGCGCTCGTAACCGCTGTTTCCACGCCGTGCCCGCTGTGGCTTATAGTCCCGGCCGCTCGCTGCCAGCAAGAGCAGTCGCTGATTTTGGAGCGACGCAGACAGAGTGTGTTCCGGGGCAACGCCCCAGCGGATTTCCTAGCCCAGTCCGCAGGGCTGGGACATCATGCGAGTTATCATCTTCAGGGCCAACGGCCCGGCAATTTGCGGCGTTTTCGGCTGTAATCGCTTGGACCGTTGGCCGGTGATCGTACGTCGCCACGGGGTCCCAGCCCTGGAGGACGCGCTACGACAAGTTCTAAACTGAGTGCCGTTCAGCTTGCGCCATTCCGCTTACGCCGTTCGGCTCACCCAATTGCGAACCGCGGCTGGCGCCCTTTCGGCGAACACCGTCCATTTGCCGCAACCGAGTAGACCGATCCCGACTGTGCATCCGTTCAGATGCTGCCTACAATGTGAGGCTTATCTAATCCACGGCTTCCACGCGAACGGGTGTCGCGGCCGGGTGAAAGTGGTCCTT
>JAGQPK010001359.1 GCA_020426755.1 Planctomycetales bacterium | reverse complement strand
GAGCGCCGTGTTGCCGCTTTGTTCCGCAGACGAAAGTGTTTCCGCGTAAACTTCAGCAGCTACTTTCTTTTGCTGTACCAAGCGAATCAAGTCAGGCGCGAAGAAGCCCACACCCCACAGTCCAATCACGCCCGAACAGGCCAACATCAAACCAAGCAAGGCATGACGGCGCAATGTGGCGTTTTCAAAGAGCTGCCCGTAGGAGCCCAGCTTCTTGGCCATCGCGCCTTCGTGGGACGCCTTCTGCCATTGCTCGGGTTCCTTGAGGCCAATGCGAACAACGACCGCTAACAAGGCCGGCAAGGCACCAATGAGAAACATCTTGCGCCAGGGGCTATCCACCAAGCCTTGCTCTTCGGCGATCCCCAACCCCATATTGATCAACGCGGCACTAATGTTTCCCAATGCCGACAGTGCCTGCAGCATGGCCAAGGTGTATGGCCGCGCGCGATTCGGCATCACTTCTGCCACCAGGGCCACGCCGACCGCAAACTCGCCACCCACGCCGAGTCCCGTCAGAAAACGATAGAACGAGAAATCCCAGACACCCGTCGACAACGAACTGAGCCCGGTAAATGCTGAGTACAACAGAATCGTAATCAGCATCGTCTTCGCTCGGCCAATACGGTCGCCCAACATGCCGAAAAACACGCCGCCGGTTGCCCAGCCTGCCAAGAAGACAGCAGTCGCGACAGCGCCCGCATGTGAGCGAGCCGCCTTTAACGCATCACCGGCGAGCTCGGCCGTCTCCGGCACCAGTTCAATCATTGCTGCGGGACGCGCCAACACGAATAACTGTTGATCCAAACAATCAAAGATCCAGCCCAGGGCCGCAACCGTCAACACGAACCAGTGATAACGAGTGAGTTCACGATACCAAGGGGTCGTCTGTTCATTCATATGCGGAGCTCATTCCATCTCAATTAATGCAATTGCGGCCAGCATCTTGTCACTGCCCGCAGTCTGGCCGCTGGAACCGCAGTGGCAAGCGAGCCACCACTGTAACAGATGAAACACCGCTCAGCGAGCCAAATAGTAGAGGTGTCCGTCCTCGGCACCAACTAACAAATCAGGCACTCCGTTACGATTCCAATCCACCGTCGTTGGACTCGTCGTGTGACTGGACAGAATCGTCTTCGCCAAGGGTTCCGGCGGAGCAAACGTCCATCCCTGCTCATGTTTGCCAAGCTGGCGATACCAATCGGCGTTGGCACCGTTGACAATGATGTCATGCTTGCCGTCGCCATCCCAGTCGACCACCGTCAACTTACGACGACCACTGCCACCCGCTTTCCGTGCATTAAGTTGCAACGGCTGTCCGGATTCATCCAGGAAGACGCGACGCGGTGGGTTGAGCTGCAGCTCCTCCCCCTTCTCTGATCGCTCGTACAAACAC
>JAGQPK010001358.1 GCA_020426755.1 Planctomycetales bacterium | reverse complement strand
CCCGGCGATCGCCCGATCACACCCGTCGAAGTGAAGAAGATCTCGATTTCGGATTGAGGATTTCGGATTGAGGATTTCGGATTGAGGATTGAGTTAGAACCAAGCTTGTCCGTCATTCCTCTTTCATTCAAAAATCAGAAATCAAAAATCCTAATTCATTCGTCATCCAACGCCCTGCCACTCGCGGCAAACTACCCGTGTGGTCGTTTGCCGCGTCTCGTCGCACGGACGATCACACTTCCGGCGTGTGGCTCAACTCGATTGTGTGGGCGGGCACGACCTTTTGATTCTTCGTGTCCCACGCCATCATCTGACCCGTCCGCCACGACTCGTTCGCCATGCAGACCGCAGCGACGCCTGCCAACCCTAACTCGGCGGGACAGTTCAACGCTTCGCCTTTTCGCAAGTGGTTGTGGAAGTTCGTGTGGTGCAGCACGATGTCCTCAGCGCCCGTCTTGCGGTGTTCGCCGAGCACCTTATCATCCTTGTCCTTGGCGATCCAACCTTCGTTCGTGAAGTAAAGCGTGCCACGGTAGCCGCGAATCAGGTGATCGACACCCACTCGGTTGCTCATGGTGCCGAGCACGTACACCGTCATGCCACGCGGGTACTCGCAAATCATTTCGAAGTTGTCTGGCAGATCACGTCCGTCGGGCCATTGCCAAATGCCGCCCATGCCGACGACGCGGCGCGGGAACAACAGGTTGCAAGCCTTCATGATCCGCGTAATGCGGTGGATAAACAGGTCGGTGGCGATGCCGCCCGAGTAGGCACGGTAGTTGCGCCATTCATGATAGTGATTGGGATTCCACGGTTGCTTCGGTACATGTCCGAGCCAAGCGTCCCAGTTCAGATCGGCGGGCTTGGGATCGTTCGGCGTGACGCCGGGCACGCGCCACGGTCCCTGTTCGCCATAGCGGCGGACGTATTCGATTTGGGCCTGCACAACTTGGCCGATGATGCCGTCCTGAATTGCTTCGCCTGCCGTGCGATAGCTGTCGTCCGACATGGCCTGCACGCCCACCTGTAACGGTCTGCCCGTTTCCTTTTGCTTCTTGACGACCTGCAGCGCTTCTGGAATCGTGTGGGTCATCGGCTTTTCTGTGTAGACCGCTTTGCCGGCGTCCATCGCATCGAGGATCATCTGGCAATGCCAGTGCTCAGGCGTCGCGATCGTGACGTAGTCGATGTCCTTGATTTCCAATACCTTGCGATAGTCTTGGTACGACTGGTCGGCCCCGACGCGATCGGCACCTTCCTTCGCTCGCGTCGTCCAGCAGTCGGCGACGGCCACGGGCTGCAGGTTGTTCTGTTCCTTGAGATCACGTATCGCATTCAGGTGGTTCGTTCCCATACCGCCCGCGCCGATGAAGCCAATGCGAATGCGATCGTTGGCGCC
>JAGQPK010001357.1 GCA_020426755.1 Planctomycetales bacterium | reverse complement strand
ATCCTGAAATCTCAACTGAGTGCCAATGGGCCACCGTCCCGGTACTATCCCAGTCTGGCCGACGTGTTTGCACTGGTGCTCGTCTTCCTTGTTGGATTTCCGCCGTTGGTACTCTGTTTGTACGATGCGGATCGAAGCGATATTGACCAGCCGAAATTGATCTGCATGCACTGCCATCGGAATCTGTCCCGTGGGAGATTTGTTATCATTGCGACTGGAAATTGTCCGTCGTGCGGCCGTCGTGTGTTGTTTGATGATGCAATCCATAGTTGATTGGACGTTCATCTCACTTCGAATCGCGAACGCCACTCCGTGTGCCGGAGTCCGCAAGCGTATTACGCTATGTACTACGTGCCCGGCCGTGCCGCTTGTGATCGGCGGTCGTCATCAACCTGAACTTAGATATTGAGACGTTTACATCATGATAAAATTCGTAATGTGTCTGACTCGTCACCCGGATTTGAGTCGCGACGAGTTCAGGGACTACTGGATGCATAAGCACGGTCCGTTCTTCATGAAGAACGCTGCGGTGATTGGTGCCAAGAAATACATCCAATCCCATACAATCGACTCGCCGGTGAACAATGGCCTCAGGGAATCAAGAGGGATGTTACCCGAGTTTGATGGTGTCGCGGAAGTATGGTTCGACTCTGAAGAGGCCTTGATCAACGGCATGAGCTCACCAGAGGGACAGAAACTGGCGGCTGCCCTCCTTGAAGACGAGAGCAAGTTTGTGGATCACTCGAAGTCGTCCGCGTTCATCGTTGAAGAGCACGAACTCTAGGAGAAATGGCGCATCAAATGATCCACGCAGTTCAAAATCGAAAGCGGTGTCGTGCCCGTGGACCGGAGCGTTCAAAGTCGCTCGAGTGTGGAATGGTCAAAGTCGGTGTTGAATACGTAGCCATGTCTGGCGATGTTATTCGGGGCCGTGCTACATTGCGGAGTCGACTTGCTTTATGGGCCTTTTGACCTTCAGCATCAACGTCACCCTGGATGGCTGCGTCGACCATCGAGAGGGAATTGCTGACGACGAAACTCACGCTTTCTTCACACGCCTAATGGACGAGAGTGGGGCGATGTTGTGGGGCCGCGTCACCTTCGAGATGATGGAGAGCTTCTGGCCCGCGGTGGCGCGCGGCAAGCAGGAAGTGCCGCCAGCGATACGCGAATGGGCTGTAAAGCTCGAGGCAAAACCAAAGTTTGTCGTGTCGTCGACGCGAAAGGACTTCTCGTGGAACAACAGCCACCTGATCACCGGTGAGCTTCGTGCGGGTATACAAGCACTTAAAGATGCGACGCCGGCTGGAGTGCTTCTCGGCAGCGGCCAGCTTGCGACCGAGTTGGATCGGCTTGAGCTAATTGACGAATATAAAATCCTCGTGCACCCCAGGATTGTC
>JAGQPK010001356.1 GCA_020426755.1 Planctomycetales bacterium | reverse complement strand
CCACCCGCTACCTGGATACAATCACACGACAACTCGCCAACGCGTTGCGGCGAACTCATTCAACATTCAACATTCGATATTCGATATTCGATATTCGATATTCGATATTCGATATTCGATATTCGATATTCGACTTTCCGGCACGACTCTCATTCACGGATCTCAGCTCCGCGGTCTAGGTTGGCGAAATCAGGTGCACGTCGCGTTGCGGGAATGGGATCGAGATATTTGCTTCTGCGAGCGCCGAGTAGATCTGTTCGTGCAATTCATGGATGACTTCCAACCGCTCGTCTAGATCCGGCAAGAAGCAGCGCAGCGTAAAGTTAAGCGCGCTATCGCCGAACAGATCAAACGTCACCGTGGTGGGCGGATGATCCAGGATCGCCGTGTGCTCTTCCGCCACCTTCATGAGAATCTTGCGGACGGTATCGATGTCACTTCCATAGGCAACGCCAACCATGATCTCAAGCCGATTGATGGTGTTCGACAACGTCCAATTCAACAAACGTCCTGTGATGAACTCTTTGTTGGGCACGATCAATTCTTTGTGATCGCGGTCGAGTATGGTTGTCGCACGAGTGCGAATATTGACCACGGTACCGGTGACATCACCGACTGTAATCACGTCACCCAAGCGTAGCGGTCGCTCAAATAAGAGTATCAACCCAGCGATAAAGTTCGCGAAGATCTCTTGCAAACCGAAACCAAGACCCACGCTGACGCCCGCCGCCAGCCATTGAATCTTGGACCAACCGAAGCCGACGGTGTTCAGCGCAGCTGCCAAGCCGGCGACGATCAGAATGTACCGAGTGATCGTCGTAACGAGAAAACGCGTCGAGGCATCCAGTGGGAGATGCTGCAAAATCGCAATCTCGAGCAAGCCAGGAATATTGCGCACGGCAATCCAGGCAATGATCAGAATGATTACCGCGCTGGCGAGATTGCCCAAGGTAATCCAACCATCCTCGCGAAGGTCGGTCGTCATGGCGTTGCGTGCCACCGAATCATCAGATGTGACCGCACCACCACTCGCGGTCGGCTCGGCAACAACCGCCGTCGTCACCGAGACAGGCCAGAGCCGCACTTGGTTCAAACGTTCCAGCGCCGGCAGTACGTTAATCCACACCAGATAGATGCCAAACATCGCCGCCATAAATGCAAAGCTAGTCAGCAACCGGTTGGTCTGTTCATTGACCCGCACCAAATCTACTTGCTCGGCGATTGCTGCGCTAATCGCGCCCTCTGACTTCGCCTTATCCGACGAACTCGCCGCCAATCGTTCGCGTGCCTGAGCGATCGCGATGGCGCGTCGATTGAGCAAGCTCCAACGCATTGCCAAGGACCACACCAAGTAGATTCCGCTTACATAAACCGTTGACGTGTACAGGCACTCGCTCAATCGCT
>JAGQPK010001355.1 GCA_020426755.1 Planctomycetales bacterium | reverse complement strand
CGTTGGCATGATCTGTTTGATCAGCGCATTAACATCTGTTGGTTGAGTTTGCAGAAAACGCGATCTTGAGAAGACTTGGAGTTGGTTGACGACTTCGGACGCCCGCCGGCTGGCGTCGAGTGCGTGCTCTAGATTTGAGTGACGTCGTACGCCTCCCAGTTCGGCCGCATGCAATTCGATGTTGCCGATGATTACCGTTAGTGAATTATTCACGACATGAGCAATGCCGCCCGCGATCTGACTGATGGCAGCGAGACGCATTTGAGCGGCCGATCGAGATTGCGTGATGTCGATTGTGATGGCTGCCAATATGTTGTCAGATAGTGCCGTGAAGAAGCTGCGGACACAACGCTCACGTTTGTCAGCACATTGGATGCGATAGTCACATTGCCCGAGCTGTTGTCGAGAAGCATCCTGACAGGCCGTCCAGAAGTACTCTCGATCTTCCGCAACAATCAATTCGTCCCAGGCGTTCACTTCACACAGAAAGTGCTCGACAGGGAAACCAGTCAATCGCGTGACGGCTGGCGAGATCTTCGTGATGGCGCGGTTGTCGAGGCTTAGTACCGCTAAGATGGGATCAAGATCTGTAGCCCAGTGCGGTTGCTGGCTCAATCTCTGCTGAACGTCCCCGCGAAGCTGCACTAACTGGGTGACATCATCGAACAGAAGGGCGAACGACTGATCAGCGCGATCCGAGTCCTTCGCGACGTTTTCCGACGCATTGGGCGACATAGGTATTCCGGGTGTACGTTCTAGGTGTAGTTACGCGTTGTGTCAGCGTGTGTCGTAGCAGCGCGATTGAGGCGAGCATTGGTGTAAGAATCTTTACAACTTGCGTCAAGTACTCAACAAAACTAAAAATGCCACGAGATTGTCTTCATCGGCGTGAGCAATACAAGGCGTGAACATGGATGACCAAATAAAAGCATCTGAAGCTGCCGCGGTTGAGCCTGATCGCTTGGCGTCCATGTCCTCGGTGGCGCATCGTGCGACACGAAAGGTCTATCTACGCATCGTACTCCCTCTGTTTGTGACTTCGATCATTGCCTACTTGGACCGTGTCAACCTGAGCTACGCGGCGCTGACGATGAATGAAGACCTGGGGTTTTCGGACGAAGTATTCGGCATCGGTGCCGGAATTTTCTTTGCGGGCTATGTGCTTTTTGAAATCCCGGGGGCTCTTATTGCGGAGCGTTACAGCCCAAAATGGTGGCTGGCCCGCATCATGATCTCGTGGGGAGCGATCTCGGGGTTACTCGCGTTCGTGACGACGGTTTGGCAGTTCTATTTATTGCGATTCTTGCTGGGGATTGCGGAGGCAAGTCTCTATCCCGTGCTGTACGCGTCGTGCATTCCGCGCTGGTTTCGTGCGCGCGATCGAGCTCGCGCAATCGCAATCCTG
>JAGQPK010001354.1 GCA_020426755.1 Planctomycetales bacterium | reverse complement strand
GCGGATGTAATCAGGCGTTACTGCCAAGCGGCCGGACTCCATGCTTGCGGTGGCGTCCGGCAAGTGTGCAAAGCGACAGTTGCGCGATCGCACTCCGAAAGCCAAACTAGCGGCTTTCGGCGTGAATGCCGGCGTCGTGATTGATTTTGTCAATCAGTTCACCCAGCACGCGCTCGGCGTCGTCGTGTGCAACTTGGCATGTGCCGGCTGCTTCGTGGCCGCCACCGCCATACTTGAGGCAGAGGTTGCCGACGTCTGTCGTACAAGACCGATCAAGAATCGACTTGCCGATCGTGAACACCGTGTTCTGTTGCTGCTTGCCCCAGAGCACATGAATCGAAATGTTCGCTTCTGGGAACATTGAATAGATCGTGAATCGATTGGTGACGTAGATCGTCTCTTCGTTGCGCAAGTCGAGCACCACGACGTTGCCGTGTACAGTCGAGCAACGTTTAATCTGCTCCTTGGCCGCGGCTTCGTGTTCACGATATAGTTCGACGCGTTCTTGCACGTCAGGCAGATTCAGAATGTCGTCGATGGTATGGTTGCGACAAAAGTCGATCAACTGCATCATCAGATCGTAATTTGAAACCCGGAACTCGCGAAAGCGTCCCAGGCCGGTACGTGCATCCATCAGGAACGACAACAAAACCCAGCCCGTTGGATCCAGAATCTCTTCGCGTGTGAAACTGGCGGAGTCCGCTTTGTCGACTGCCAGCATCATGTCATCTTTAATGTGCGGAAACTGATCTTTGCCGCCGTAGTACTCGAAAACCACACGTGCTGCTGAGTCGGCACCCGGATCGAGAATATGGTTCTCGGCTGTGCCGCCCGTTCGTTCGTTTTCGCTGGCGTGGTGATCGAAGCACAGGTGGCAACCCGACACGTACGGCACGTTCGTCAGGATATCCGTGTCCGTGACTTCGACGATGCCGTCTTGCATGTCTTTCGGGTGAACGAACTTGATTTCGCCCAGGATCCCCACTTCCTTCAGCAGGATGGCGCAAACGAGTCCATCGAAGTCGCTGCGGGTAAGGAGTCGGTACTTTGGTTTCGATTTCGCAGTCGTCATAGTTACAGATTCGTCTTCTAGGTGGAAAGTGGAGTCGATGCAATCTCGCAAATGTAGGTTGCGAATCTCGACAGTCGACTCGCAACAAATCGGCTCAATCGGTCCACCACGACGCGATTTGCGGTTTCTGCATCGCTGAGAATAGTTCGCCGAATCGGCAGTTCGCCGCAACGCGGTCTGTAGTTCGCCGTAACGCGTTAGCGTCGGTTCCGTCCTAGCGCCGAATCATCCCATACCGAGAACCGCGGCTGGCGCCTTTCGGCGAACTCGTGAAGCACCGCGGCTGGCGCCCAATGACTCTCAGTTTAGATTTCAGGCTAGAGAAAGCGCGTAGT
>JAGQPK010001353.1 GCA_020426755.1 Planctomycetales bacterium | reverse complement strand
CAACGAGCCGACAGGTGGCAGTCACCGCCAAGTGCCGCATCGTTTGTGGTAAGGACGGGCCTTCGCCTGTCGTCCCCAGCACGAACAAACCGTGCACTCCACCCTCAATCACGCGTTCGATCAGTCGCTCTAATCCGCCCAAGTCCAGATGGCCGGCGTCGTCCAGCGGTGTCACGAGGGGCGGGATAATGCCGCGAAAGGCGGGCTCAGCCATCGATGAGTCTTTCTCTTGAGATTTACGAAGGAGGTGGAGGAGTAGCGAATACTGAATATCGAATGTTGAATATCGAATATCGAAGTGCAGGCAATCGTTCACTGAGGCAATTGAACATCCCAGTCGAGGGGGCGGCTATGAGGGGTGAATGGGAAATGTATTCACCGCTTCAGTACCTTCAACTTCAACATTCAAAATTCAACATTCGATATTCTGTACTCTGTATTCTCAGTCCAGCTTCGTGTCGCTCACTACTGGTAGCCGATAGCAGACGGCTTCCGTTGCGCTCCGAATCAGTACCAAGTCACCGTAGAGACACGGATTATTCCACGTCTTGTCGGGCAGCGCTGCGATCGAACCGAGTTGCTGCAGCCCGTCGGTTGTTGCGGCAATTAGCGCGAGTTCGCCGTGTTCTCCGACGACGAGCAGTTTATCTCGCACCCGCAGTAACTGCCCGAAGCCAAACCGGCCACGTTTCCAGTGTCGTTCGCCACTGGCAGCGTCGACGCATTGCAACATCGTGTCATCAAAGCCGTAGACTGCGCCGTCGTACACAACGACGTTGCTGAACTTGGTTTTCATTCGCGTAGGGTCACTCCAGACCTCTTCGACCGTCGCGCTTTTGTCCGGCTTGCACGTGACTTTAATCAGTGCGGACCCTTGACCGTATGACTTTGACAGAAACACGTGTTGTTCATCGATCGGAACCGCGTTGGAACTGTTTGCGTTCGCGGCGGAATTGCCGGGCCATTCGTGATTCCACAAAACCTCGCCCGTCTCGGGATCGAATCCCATCACTTGGCTTTCGGCGACGTAGAGAATTTGACGCGTCCCGCTTAGTGTCGCGAGGGTTGGCGATGCGTAGCTGATTTGCGCTGTGCCGCCGCGCCAGCTTTCAGCACCTGTGACCTTGTCGTAGGCAATTAGCGTTACCTTGTCACCATCCTGCGGTCCACCGGCAGGGACGATCACACGATTGTCGACAATCAGGGGCGATCCGGAGCGTCCCCAAGCAATGGCGGCGGTGTCGTCTTGGACCTGCATGTCGCTCAGCAGATCATGCCGCCACAATTCATTGCCGTTCTTGCCATCCAGACAACGAAGTATGCCCGTGGCACCGATCGCATACACACGACCTTCGTCGATCGTCGGCGTAGCACGCGGCCCCACGCCACCCAACACCGTTTCGTGACGCG
>JAGQPK010001352.1 GCA_020426755.1 Planctomycetales bacterium | reverse complement strand
TCCATTGTGAAGAAATGATCCACAATAACTGACGAGTATATCCCTCGCCGCCGCAAACACAAACGCTTTGCAAGATGAGCATGGCGATGGCGAAGCTGATCGCATTACGGACGCGAGTGTGTTAACTAGATTTCTCGCGAACCGTCCGGTGTCGACGAGAAACCGTTCATCCGGATTGACTCACGCTAGGACTTGGGAAGCCATCGTTTGGCGCGCCGGTCGCGCCACGTCACGCGCGGCGCGCCAACCATGATGAGGCCGCTGGAATTTGCTTGGTCGCTCGGTAATCGCTTCTCGGGGCAGACAAGGCATGTCGTCCCCGGTGTCGAAACAAAACCGTCACCATGCGGAAGCAGGTGTTGCGGATCTTGCAGCGATCGAGCGTGAAACCGTTGGCGCGATTGTTCCACCTTATGCGCGCCTGCCGGTTTGCCCTGCGACTAGCTCCGACGACGGCGAGAACCGTAGCTAGCGCCTTGCAGCGAATTAGCTCGCGTCACGGCAATCTGGCGGAACTGGAGAATCAGTTGCCGATCGCAGTTCGTGCCTGGATGGGGAATAGCGAAAGCGTTGCCAGCGATCGCTGCTTGCAAGTGACCGATGCCCACTACGAAGTCGCGTCAGAGGGTGGGGCAACAGGTGGGGCAGAAGATGCCCGAAATGAGTTGCAACGGCTCGCAGCCGTGCCCCGCTCAGGCCCCACTTTCCTGGTGAATTCGCTGTTTCCCTCGGAAAATGCAGGCGCGGAGTACCCCCTAGGGGAGTCGAACCCCTGTTGCCGGACTGAGAACCCGGAGTCCTAGGCCACTAGACGAAGGGGGCCTATGTCGTGATGCCAATTCTCCATCGGCCTCACGTGGCCATGAAATTAACAGAGTTGCCGCTCGGTCGTCAATCGCCCTTGGCGGGCAAATCTGTCGTGTGTCTTTTTCCGCGGAACCACGTTGGTTTGGCAACGGATATCACTCTCATCGCACGCATGCTATCGCGTAGTAGCGACAGCGACTTCGCCGATACCGTCAACCCGCGTTACAATTCTTGCTTGATAGCTGGACCCCGTCGGCGGTTGCAACCCCGTCGGTGCTGGCGGTGAATGCAGTCGCCTTGCTTTCACGCCCCCCGAAACCGATCCTAACGCTTTGTCGCGATCTAGATCACGTTTCGGCTAACTACGCACGGCTGATTGCACGGTGTATCTGCTAGCGAGAGTTGTGCGACCTGCCAACCCGGCGCGTTTGTCGATTCGTACCACACAAATCGGCTGTTATGTGCGAGCCCGCATGATGATTGCGGCATCGTGAATGCTGAAGTCTGAGCACCACTGCTCATTCCTCATTCCTCATCCCGAAATCCAGCATCGGAACCAAGTTCAAATTCGGCGAGAACCGCGGCTGGCGCCCAATGCCACTCAGT
>JAGQPK010001351.1 GCA_020426755.1 Planctomycetales bacterium | reverse complement strand
CAGGACTGCGCCCGCAGCCAAAATGAATCCAATCGTTTCTGCCAACAGGCAGTAAAAGAGCACACTGCCGAGTACCAGTACGAAGCCAGCGTAATTGGGGTGTCCCTCTTGAAGTTCTCGCGCTGTCGCTGCGGGTAACAAACCTCCGCCGAACTTCGATCCCAGGCCAAGCACGAGCACCACGCCCATGGCACCTAGCACGAGATATGGGAAGAGCATCGGAGGAAACGGATCGCGATTGACTGACCGCATCTCGTCAGTGGTCAATAGCTTGCCGAACAGCTTGTCATTGTCCTGCAAGAACCGCACGAGCTCCGCACCCTGGCGATACGTATGATCGAACTTCGACTGGTCCATGAACTCAGGAAACGTTAACGCCCCGACTCGTGTCTGTCCCGTGACGATTTTCTCTAATGCCGTTATCAGTCGTTGCTGGATTTCGGGAGGCGTGCCGACGGGAACGGCGATCGCGCGCCAGCCGCCGAGCGTCCAGTTCGATCCTTGCTCAGCAAATGTTGACACCTCCGGATAGCCTGGTGCACGTTTTTCGCTCATCACACCCAAGCAGCGGATCTGCCCGTCATTTAGGAATGTGTCGGCTTCGGGCAACGAACAACAGACCATGTCCAGACCGCCGCTCAGCAACTCCTGCAACGATGGCGCGGAGCCCGAGGAAGATATCCACGTGATCGCTTCCGGAGACATACCGAGCGACTGTAGCCAACCCGCGATGGCCAGATGCCACGCGCCGCCGCTGGTGGTTCCTGACGCTTTCAGAGACCCGGGCTGCTGCTGCACCGCCGACTGCAATTCAGCCAAGGTTTGCCACGGTGCGTCGGCTCGCACGAACAGAGCCGCATAGTCTTCGTTGAGCGACATCAGCGGAACGCAGTCGTCAATCGTCAGACTGGTTAATCCGTTCCAATGCATCATGTTGAGTTCGAGCGTCGTCATGGTTAGCGTGTAACCGTCTGGCCGCGCGCTCAAGCCACGGTTGTGTCCCGTCGCACCTTTGCCGCCTACTGCATTGACGACACTCACGGGGGCTCCAATTTCGCCCTCCAAGTGCGCCGCGATCACCCGGGACACGCGATCCGTGCCGCCGCCTTGGGCCCAGGGACAGACGAGCAGCAGCGGACGGTTGGGATAGTCTGCTTGTCGGCTACATCCCACCAAACTTGTCAGGACACTGAAGGCAATCAGCCAACGCACACCTCGTTGCCAAGCCAAGAGTGGAAAGTAAGCAGGTGGCGTCATGTTGTCCCTCGCCCCAATCGGGTACCGTGCGTCATGCTTATGATCCGACGACCAAACTCTTGGCTATCACACTTGTTGACTAACTGTACAGCGGCACGCTCGTGATTTTTCTCGGGCCAACGGCCAGACTGATTGCCTAGCCCAGTCCGCTGGGCTGG
>JAGQPK010001350.1 GCA_020426755.1 Planctomycetales bacterium | reverse complement strand
TACCAAAACCATTCTCTATCGCATCTCGAACCGTTTGCTCCGCCCAGTGTTGCTCGAGACGCTTTATAGCTACCTGGCATTGGCGGCCGTCGGCGTCTTGCTCTTGGCCGCCATGATGCTGCCCGCGCTGCGGTTGGTGCCACTGAAGATGTTGCCCTACGACAACAAGAATGAATTCCAGGTCATGATCGATATGCCCGAAGGCACGACGCTGGAACGTTGCAATTCCGTGGCGCAAGCGGTTGCGGACGAGTTGCTCGGGCAATCCGAGGTGCGTGATGTCGAGTTGTTTGTGGGGCAGTCCTCGCCCATGGATTTTAACGGCATGGTGCGCCATTACTTCTTACGGCAACAGCCCCACGAAGCTGACATTCGCGTTAACCTGGTCCACAAAGATCATCGTGTGCAGCAATCACACGAGATTGTGTTGCGGCTGCGGCAACGCATGGATGAGTTGGCTCGGCAGTACGGCGCAAATATCAAGTTGGTTGAGGTTCCGCCTGGTCCACCAGTGATCGCGACTCTGACCGCTGAGATCTATGGTTCGCCGTCCACTCCTTACGCTCGCATGATCGATGCGGCGCGACACGTTGAGGCACGCATGCGGCTAGAACCCGGCGTGGTCGATGTCGACTTGAGCACGGAAGCGGATCAAGTCAAATACACGTTCGTAACTGACAAGGAGAAGGCAGCGCTGTCGGGCGTGTCGACGCAGGATGTGGTCGATACGTTGTCGGTGGCGCTCAGCGGTATGCAGGCAACGATTCTGCACTTGCCGGATGAAGTCAATCCATTGTCGGTTGAGTTACGCATTCCACTTATTAATCGTTCGGCGATTGATGACTTGTCCGAGCTGTACGTGCAAGGTCAAACAGGGCACACCGTTCAGCTTGGTGGGTTGGGCCGATTTGTCGAGCAAGAGGTCGACAAGACGATCTTTCACAAGAATCTCCGCCGTGTTATGTACGTCTATGGCGAAGTTGCCGGGCGCGCACCGGCCGATGCAATTCTCGATATGGAACTTGATCGAGAGGAGCCGGCGAGTGGCGGCGGCCACGTAGCCGTTGCCGATCCGCGTCCGGTGGCGAAGCGAAGTTGGTTTGCTCCTGGCGGCGGAGTGCCGTGGAGTTTGCCTGCTGACTGCAACGTCGAATGGGCGGGCGAAGGCGAGTGGAAGATTACGCTCGACGTCTTTCGTGACTTGGGTCTCGCGTTCGCTGCGGCACTGGTTGCCATCTTCGTGATTCTCATGTTTGAAACGGGATCACGTGTCCTGCCGGTGATCATCATGCTCGCGATTCCGCTCAGCATGATTGGCATCATGCCGGGCTTCTGGTTGTTGAACGCTGGGGAAGGCATGACGATCGGCGGCTTTTCCAATCCGGTGTTCTTCACCGCTACCGCCATGATTGGCATGAT
>JAGQPK010000134.1 GCA_020426755.1 Planctomycetales bacterium | reverse complement strand
GATGATTGCCGATAAAGTCGTGGTTCTGTATCGCAAAAACCAGTCGTTCGCGTGGTGCCCGTGTCGATGCGGCAGCCAATGGTACGCGGCGGCGCGGTTCGGTCAATGTTCCTTGAAACACGTAGCCGCGCTGCAGAACCACAGCCAGGTCGTCGTGCGGTCCGTATTGTCGATTCGACATGTGCTCGCCAGGACGTAAGATGGCGAGCACCGAATGAATGAAATCGTCGCACCATTCCGATGTGAAGCCATGACCACCGCCATCGATCGGACTTAACAGCTCAGGATCGTAGATGTTGCTTTCGGCGATCAAATGGAGTTGGCGAGTGTGACGACTCTGGAGTTCAGCGAATAATACTCCCAGTTCATGCACGACGTGGGGACTCGAGTCATCAATCATGCAGTGTGTGGCATCAAGACGGAGACCATCGAAGTGCAATTCTTCGATCCAGTAGGCAGCATTGCCGAGAATGAAGTCACGCACGAATTGCGAATGTTGTCCATCAAAATTCGGCGTATCGCCCCAGGCCGATTGATGACGGTCCGATACGTAAGATCCAAAGTCGTGCAGATAGTTCCCCTCGGGACCGAAATGGTTGTAAACCACGTCCAGGATGACGGCGATACCGCGCGCATGTGCCGCGTCAACCAGCGCCGCCAGATCGTGTGGTGTGCCGAATGTATTGCGTGGCGCGTAGAGATTCACGCCATCGTATCCCCAGTTGCGCAGGCCGGCTGACTGGTTGAGGGGCATGAGTTCGATTGCCGTAATGCCGAGTTCGACGAGTTCATCTAGACGTTCGATCGCGGCGCGATACGTCCCAGCGGTGGTGAAAGTGCCGATGTGAAGCTCGTAAATGATCAGCGCGGATAATTCGATGCCTCGCCACGACTGATCCGTCCAGTCGAAGAGTTCCGGGGCGACGATTTGCGACGGACCGTGGACACCGTCCGGTTGAAAACGACTCGCCGGATCCGGCCGCAGATTTCCGTTTGGAAGACGAAAGTAGTAACGCGCGTCCGGCGGCACCTTCGTCGTCAGCGAAAACATTCCGTCGTCGTAGCGTGACATACGGTAACTGGTTGTAGACGCGTCGACGAGCACAAGTTCCAGCGATGCACATTTTGGTGCCCACACGCGAAACTCAACTTCGCCTGACGGCAGGAAGCGGGGGCCAAAATCGTGCCGCGACGTCAATCGCGCATTGGGAGAGGAATTGTTGTCCTGCGTCATCGAGTGATCTCTGTTGTAGGCGGGGGTGAGCAATCATCCTGATGAGTGTAGCGAACTTGCTCGCGGCCCGTCAGCGTGCCTCGCTGGTGTCGTGTCAATAGGGAAATGTTTGTCGCGTAGCAACAATTGATTCTGTCACGTCGTTACGTTTCCCGAGTACGAGCACGAGCACGAGCACGAGTAGGAGCACGAGTAGGAGTAGGAGTGGGAGTAGGAGTGGGAGTGGGAGTGGGAGTGGGAGATTCGATTCCCGACAGGAGAAACGGGCCCGTACTCGTACTCAGTGAAACGGTACTCGCACTCGTACTCGAATCTGTTGCTCGATGCTTTGTGACGTCATCATGGCGGGACTCATCGCGTAGCGATTGTTGATTTGCCGCCTCGATGCGTTCACGGAGCACGACGCTAGCGGTCGCGGTTGTCCGCAATGTTCTCGCTGTTGAGCGAGATTGCTATCGGCTGATCAAGACACGATCAGGCTTTACTTCTATAGTGTGCCGAATACCTAAAGCTGGCATGATGGAGGTAGCCATGGTGGGCGTGTATCGTTTGAGATCTCGACGGCGGAGTGAATTGCAGCTGCTTGAGCTACGGTAGATCCTGACGGCGGTGGCGATGTCGCCGATTGGATGCGATGAGTTACAGATTGGCCATTCCGAGGCACAGTTCGAGTACGAAGACTATCGTGCTGGCGGCGAGCTGGAGTTTCTGCTCACCAGCGCCGCAGCAATGTCAGCTCAGATCGTGATCGGAAGCGTCATGGCCCCGAACGTGAGGCTTCACGTGATCGCGTAGCGACTGTTGAAACGATGTGTTGTCGCACTGTTTGAGTGCGAGTACGAACACGAGTAGGAGTACGAGTAGGAGTAGGAGTAGGGGCGGCATTTGCGCTGCGGGGCTATAAGGAGAGAGAAACCATGTTGCGCATCTGGCATTGTCAACGGGCATTGCGCGGAGAAATCGAACGGCTTGAGTCGCGGCAGATGATGGCCGTCGTGGTGATGTCGGAGGTCTGGTACGATTCGTATCAATCGGGCCACACCTCCGGATATAGTTTCGATCTTAAGGCGGAGGAAACTGACGGCGAGTTCGACGTCCAGTTCGTGTCAGAGAAGGCGACGGTCGCGCAGTTTGTGTTCTCCGGAAACGTCCCGGGAAACGGCTTGCAGATTCGGGTGGTGGATGCGAGTGGTGTCGCGGACGAGAGTTGGGAAATCCAATCGTACGGATATCCCGACTCTGACATTGCATTCAACGCCTTGGCGATAGGCGAAGTTCAACCTGGAACGACTCATTTCCACATCACCTGGCAAGCAGCGGCGTTGGGTGATGCCAATGATGATCCGATCTACTATGTCGAGGCCGATGCGCTTCTTGGTGCCACGCTGTTGTCCGCGTCGGCTGCTGACCCAACGTCACGTCTGATCACGATTCCAATTGGCGACGCAGATCCTGGTGAGCCAACTGCAGAACACGGGGCTCGCTACGCTTGGTCGGGAACCACGATCGATTGGTCGGATCTAGCATTCCAACAGTCCGATTGGGTCGTCGAACAGTTTGACATACAGGGTAATCAGTTGGAGTCTCTAGACGTTTCGAAATCTGCGGAAACGGTCACGCTGCTGCCAACGCAATTGTCGAACGACATTCAGCGCATCGCCGGCGTGTTGATCAGCTACGACAGCGCGACGGGGAGTCTGCGAGTTGATGTGGCACCAAGCTCGACGGTGATGGCACTCGAGATCAAGTCGCCTCATGCGTGGTTTCAAGTCACCACGGAATACCCCTGGATGAATTCCGCCTTCAACATTGCTCAGGCTGACAAACTCTTCCGACTTGATACTCATGGTTTCACGGAACTCGATTTCGGGGCGGTGTTGCCGACCGGATTAACTCGCGCCGAACTCGAAGGCGAGTTGCAAGTTGCGGGTGCATTCGGTAGAGGTGGAAACGCTCAGCCGATCGTGTTGTCCATCGATGGCGATATCACCATGGAGCAGGCGATCGAATCGCAATTCGTCACGGTACTCGAGGGCAGTACCACCGTGGCAAGTACTTGGCTGTCCTATCGCTCCGGTATGGAGCTGCCAACTGAGTCGCCTGCGCTGCATCCGGAGGAGAGCAGTGGCGTTCGCATCACGTATGAGCCGACATGGGCTTTGGCGATCGACTACCGCTGGGCCCCAGATCCACGTGACGTTGCGCTCCCTTCGGACGTCCGTGATCTAGCGATCGTTGAACTGCTGTTCGATGATGGTACGTCGCGTGTCGTTAAACACTCGCTGCAACCATGCGAGGGAACATGTCACGCCGAGATTCAAGTGCCGCGGTGGGATCGGCCCGTCTTGTTGCGCATCACGAAGCAGTCACAGAATTCACCACTCTTCATCGATCAGCTTGCCGCACTTCCAGTGGTCGATGAATTCGCACAATCATTTGATCTTACAGTCCCCGCGGGCAAAGCGTACGAGTTTTCTTATCGCACCATCGGGGGTTCCTTTAGGACCGCGGAGCTTGTCGATACCGAAGGCCAGCTCGTGACGTCAAGCGACTTTTTTCGATTGCGAGGGCTGGATGAAGGGGAATCGCACTATACGCTGCGCATCGCCACGGGCAATCCACTTGTTTCCGTCGGCGTGCGGTTGCTCTCGGACGACAGCCTGGGACAAGTGGATTCCCGGTTAACTCGCATGAAGACAGATCGAGTGTTGGAGTTGAAAACCACTTGGCCGATCGACTTGCGGACTTGCTCGCCCGAAGACATTCAAATTGGCGACGTCGCCACGGTCGAGCGGTTCCTCTTCATCTCCGGTACCAGGCTTGAGTTGCAGTTGTCGAACGATCTGCCGCCCGGCTACTCTACATTGCACGTCGAGCCTGGTCGGTGTGTCGATACGTCGGGGCAGCCGTTTGACTGGGATAACTATCAATTAGATCACCAGCCGCCGCAGCTTATAAGTAATTCGCTGAAAGAGCACCCGGTGGTACCTGCCGGTTTGGTGTATCTCGCCTTGCAGTTTGACGAACCCGCATCGGTCAGCTTTGATTCGCCGCGAAGCGAAGCACTTCGTCTGCTTGATGAAAATGGGTTGCCCGCGACCGACACGCCGGCGACGTACTATTCGCGAGCGGACGGGGCAACGGTGATCGTACTCGGAACTTTAGATCCGGGTAACTATCAGCTCGAGTTTACGGAGCATCTCATCGTTGGCGAGTCACACGGTAACTATCAATCGCTGACAGACAAGTTCAGTTTCGTGGTGACACAGTCCAACGACTTTTCGCCCTATGACACGAATCTCGACGGCGTTGTCGATGACGCGGACCTGCGGTTTGTCGTTCAAAATCGCTGGTTCTGGATCGGCATGGATGCCATGCAATTCGATTTCAATCATGATGGCTCGCTCGATGCGCAGGATGACGACGCCTGGCGACAAGAAGCATGGTCCTATCCCGCCGGAGATGTCAATCTTGATGGCCATTTCGACGCCACCGATCTTGCGCTACTCGCCAGCAGCGCGGTGAACGGTCTCGACGTGCCAGCCGATTGGATCCACGGAGATTTCAACGGCGACGGCTGGTTTACGACCGATGATTTGGTTCTTGCGATGCAAGGCGGGATGAGAGGGTAGTAATATCGAATTTCGAATATCGAATTTCGAATATCGAATGTTGAATATCGAATGTTGAGTATCGAATGTTGAGTGTTGAGTGTTGAGTGTTGAGTGTTGAGTGTTGAGTGTTGAAGTGTTGAGTGTTGAAGTGTTGAGTGTTGAAGTGTTGAAGTGCATTGTGGCGTCGCACGGGGCTTTCATCGCGTAGCGATTGTTGATGGTAGGCCGGCGATTTATCGCCGGTATCGAGTCAATACAAAAATGGTTGTCGCGTAGCGACTGTTGATTCGATGTGTTGTCGCGTTTACGAGTAGGAGTACGAACAGTCCTTGGTCGTACTTAGTGAAACGGCACTCGTACTCGTACTCGAATCCGTCGCATGTGGCCGCTTGAATTCATTGCGGTCGGTGGGAACATCGTAAGAGCACGAGCACGAGCACGAGCACGAGCACGAGCACGAGCACGAGCACGAGTACGAGTGTTTAGCGGTTGCGTACTGTTGACCGTGACAAATGCGTTTCGGCTTGCGACAATCTCGCGAGTTTTACGAACCTATGAGGGAGTACTTGCCATGGTGGGCGTTCGACGGGTTAGCAAGATGCTACGGTGTTGCCTGGAGCAGCTCGAATCGCGACGACTGCTTGCGGTCGTCCAGATGTCGCCGGTGTGGTACGACGATTACGAGCTAGGGACTTCTTACGCGAGTCTCAGCGAAGCGACGTCGTACGAGCAGGGCGGCGAACTGGACTTGCAGTTGACGTCCAATCGGCCTACTAGCGCGCATCTCTACCTGTCTTCTTTCTATCCGATCACGGGGTTGCAGGTCCACGTGATTGATGCGGACGGCAACAATGCCGATGCGGACTGGGACGTACGCGACTTTCACGACGCGTCTGGCAGCGATCAGGATCTTGTTGCGGCGGGACCTATCGCAGCTGGCATTACGCACTTTCATCTCACTTGGGATGCGTTGAGTATCGACGCGCAGGACATCGATGTCGATCTGATTAGATGGATGAACGTCACCGCCAAGCTGAACGCGATCGAACTGCCTGAAGCCACAGTTGGTGAGCGCATCACGATCCCGACCTTACCCTTTGACGAATCGTCCGACAATGAAATCGCGTCGACCTATTTGTGGACAAATAGTCCCGCGAAGAGTGTTTTCGAACTGCGTCAGTCGGATTGGGTGCTCGAACAATACGACGAAGACGGCCAACTGTTGGACACTGTCGAGGTTCCAGCCTCCAGCGAAGAGGTCGTCCTGCATCCACAGTTTCATTCCGAGTCTCCGCCTGTCGTGCTTGGAGTGATGCTGCATTACGAAAGCGCGACAGGCGACTTGCGCGTCACCGCAGCGCCGGGCATTTCGCTAGCGGTATTCGAAGTGAAATCGATGAGTGGCATGTTTCGTACTGACACGCCGCCAGCGTGGAGGCTCAGTCTGTTTGATGTCGCTACCCCGAGCAAGTTGTTCTTCATGCGGCCAGACCGAGCCATAGAAGAATTCGATTTCGGCCCCGTATTGCCAACCGGTCTGACTCGCGCGGAACTCATTGATGACTTAACAACCAATGGCGCCTTCTTCGGCGGCGGCGCCACCAAGCCCTGGGTGCTGTCGGTCGACGGCGACATCTCGATGGACGAGGCGGTTGCGACAGCATTCGCCGAGGTGCCGAAAACGGGTTCCGTCGTCGGCTATACCTGGATCGCGCAACATGCAGAGATTGAATTGCCAACGACGTCACCGGTCGTTCACTCGAAGCAGCAGTCGTTTGTTGATATCCTGACGATGCCCAAATGGCACTTAGACATCGCTTATCGCTGGGCACCGACCCCGACTGACGACATTCTGCCGCTCAATCTGCGCGAGCACGCCAACGTGCAGTTCTTGTACAACGACGGCACAGAACGAGTGGCAGGCGCAGTCCTGGAGCCCTGCGAGGAACTATGTCATGCCACTGTCGAACTGCCCAACTGGGATCAGCCGGCCATTTTGCGTTTGCTCAAAAACTCCTCGAATTCGCCGCTGATCATCGAGCAGCTTGACGCATATCATGGACCTATCTCAGCGACTCATCAGTCGTTCGAATTGACGGTACCGGCCGGACAGTTTCACAGTTATGAAATCGTTGGAGCAGAACACCTGGGGTCGAGCGAACTGCGAGATGCTGACGGCAACCTGATTACGAATTCACCCTCGTTTCAATTGGCCGGGCCGGCTGAGGGAGAGTCGCATTATGCGCTCGACGTTGTCACGGGTAGCTGGTACGTAACGATCGGCGTGCAAGCGTGGCCCAGTGATCCACACGCCGATGAAGCCAACCAAATGAGCTTCGCCGGAATCTCTGTAGGATCGTTATCCATCGTTACCGAGCGGCCGATTGATGCGCGGATGTGTGCGGCCGGTGATATCGCGATCGGTGATGTCGCAGTCAATGGAGCGTACATGCGAGCCACGCGGCGCGCGGCTGAGTTTGTGATGTGGCAGGATGTTCCTGCAGGAGAGTATCCGCTCGCCGTTACGCCCGGACGTTGTCTCGATACGAGCGGTCGTCCTTTGGACGTCAATGGTATCGTGGTTGATCTCAATCCGCCGCAGCTCGTCAGTAATTCGTTGAAAGTGCATTCGACGATTCCGGCAGGTTATGCCTATCTTGCGCTGCAGTTCAACGAGCCATTGCAGTCGAACGGCCGGCTCCTACCGGATGAGTTCATTCATGTGTTGGATGATACCGGCCGTATCGTATCGGGCCTCGCGCCAGTAACTACGTTAGCGTCCGACAACACCATCATGGTGGCTCTCGGAGAGTTGGGGCCAGGGAACTATCAGCTAGTCTTCGACCAAGCGTTCGAAGTCTCCGACGTATCACTGAATTCGGTTTCGTTGGAGGATCAGTTCGCCTTCACGGTAACACCGGCAGATGAACTCTCGCCGTACGACCTGAATCTCGATCACGTCGTCGACTACAGCGATCTGCTGTTTCTCAGAGACAACCGTTGGATCGGGTATCAACTCGGGATACCCCAGTTCGACGTCAACGGCGACGGCGAACTTGACGAAACTGACGACCAAGCGTGGGCCAAAGCCGTCTGGCATCAGCCGGCCGGCGACGTCGACCTTGACGGCGATTTCGACGAAGCCGATCTCGCGCTTCTCAGCGCGCTGGCCGTCGGTGGGCTCGGACGCGACGCCGATTGGCTTCAAGGCGATTTTGATTTCGACGGATTGTTCACCACCGACGATCTGATCCTGGCGATGCAGGGCGGGATGAGCTGATGGATATCGATATTCGATATTCAACACCCGCATCACATTGCGAATTCTTTCGCGACCTCGGGCGGAGCCGGGGCATACTCGAGCGGTTCCATCGAACAACCTGCGCGGCCTTGGCTGAGGCTGCGCATCGCGCTGGAATAACCGAATAGATTGGCCAGCGGTGCATGAGCTTCGACGAACACCAAGCGGCCGCGATTCTCGGTCTTGTGGATAAGTGCCCGGCGTTGCTGCAGGTCGCCGACGAAATCGCCCAGGTGCTCTTCCGGAGTCGTAATCGACAGACGCATGATCGGCTCGAGCAGGACTGGGCCCGCGTCGTGCAACGCTTGCTCAAACGCCATGCCGGCTGCGATGCGTACGGCGACATCCGTCGTATGCTCGTTGCTACTGGCGTTAGTGATGGTGACCTTGATGTTCGATAGCGGGAAGCCACCCAGTGTGCCGCCGCCTTCGCCGCGCGAACGCAATTCTTCCAACGCGATGCCTAGCAGTTCGCCTGGCAACGCGTCCGCCGGACAACGGCTCGTCACCATCATCTCGGTCTTATCCTTCGGCCGTGGCTCCATACAGATCTCGAGTTCCGCAAACAGTTCCTGCCCGCCGATTTGACGGTGGCAGGCACCTTTGACTGTGACCGTCTGAGCAATCGTCTCTCGGTAGCTGACGCGCGGTTTGTGAACCTTCACGTTCAAGTTGAAATCACGCAGTAGCCGGTTGCGAATCACCTCCAAGTGAAGTTCGCCCATGCCACTGATCAGCGTCTGACCCGTGTCGGGGTTTTCGGCCGCGCGGAACGTCGGGTCCTGGCGGCGCATCATGTCGAGTATCTCTGAGAGTTTTTTGCGATCTGCGGTTGTATCCGGTTCGATCGCCATCGACATCACCGTCGGCGGAAATTCGATCGACTCCAGCAGCAGTGGCGCTTTCGTGTCACAGATCGTGTCGCCGGTGATCGAGTGGCGTAAGCCGATGACGCCGACGATGTCGCCCGTTTCCACTTCTGGCACCTGTTCGCGTCGCGATGCTTGCATGTGCCAAAGTTGTGCGACGTTCTCTTTCACGTCTCGGCCCGGGTTGAGCACGCGCGAGTTTGACTTGAGCCGACCCGAATACACTCGGACCCAAGACAAGTCGCCTGTCTTCGCCGGCAACACCTTGAAAACGAGTCCACAGAATGGCTCGTCGGGACTTGGCTTGCGCACCTCTTTGGCGGGCTCGTCCTTCGCCTTGCCTTTGGCCTTGGCGACCGACATGCCAACGACGGGCGGTACGTCGGCAGGGGAGGGCAGGTAGGCTTCAACCGCGTCGAGTACTGGCTGCACGCCGACGTAGTCCAACGCGGATCCGCAGAGTACCGGTTGGATGTACATGTGAATCGTGGCTTCGCGCAGCACTTGATGGATCAGCGGGATGGGAACTTCTTTCTCTGCCAACAACAACTCCATCATCTCGTCGCTGTAGTTGGCCAGCTCCTCCAGCATCGCCTGTCGTGTCAATTCCGCATCGTCATGCAATTCAGCAGGAATCTCGCTGGCGACAATCTGCTTGCCATTGTCTTCGAACGTCAGCTTGCGCATCTGAATCACATCGATGATGCCGCTGAAGGCGTTGCCGACGTGGGGCGGTCCGGCGCCGATCGGAATTTGGATCGGCAGAGGATTTGCTTCCAGCCGATCGCGCATTTCATTGAGTGTGCCTTCGAAATCGGCGCCTTCGCGATCCATCTTGTTGATGAAGGCAATCCGCGGCACGCGATACTTGTTTGCCTGCCGCCAAACGGTTTCGCTTTGGGCCTCGACGCCTTCCCGCGCGCTGAACACGACCACGCCGCCGTCGAGCACACGCAGGCAGCGTTCGACCTCTGCCGTGAAGTCAACGTGCCCCGGCGTATCGATCAGGTTCACGTCCACCTTGTTCCAGCGGAACGTGACGCAGGCCGAATAGATCGTGATGCCGCGCTGCTGTTCTTCCTCGTCGAAGTCCGTTTCTGTGGTGCC
>JAGQPK010001349.1 GCA_020426755.1 Planctomycetales bacterium | reverse complement strand
TGCCGTTCCGGAGCCGTCGACGTGCGTCGCTCTCGGACTGGGAATTAGTTGTGCGATAACCGCGATGCGCCGACGGTTGGTGAACCGCGCGAGTCGCTGAACGTGCGAAAGAGGCGTGCAATGCGTTTTGTGTCGCTGATGTCGTCGGATATACTCATCCAATTGATGACTGCGGTTAAGTGATGGAAGCACCTTGTGCGAGTTCTTTGAGTTCACGATGGCATTGGGGCACGGCGGTCGGGTCACGGCTGAGCCGGCGGGACGCAGCGCAGCGGACGCTCGCGAAGTTTCGACATCGCTTAGGCAGGAGAGCATCTGATGGGGTTCTTTGCAAAGCGTGAGCAAGAAGCGGCGACGCCGCATCAGCGATTGAATCGCCTGCGGAGACATCGCGCGATGCAGCGCGGTGCATTCATGACGGGTGAGCGGCTTGAGTCACGCTGCGTATTGAATGCCGCCCCAATCACAATTCCGGATACGTACACAACACCGTTTGCGACTGCAATTGACCGCAGTGCTCCAGGCTGGATCGCGAATGATAGCGACACAGATGGGGATAGCTTGCGTCTCTCAACCGTGTCGGCACCCCAGTTTGGCAATGTTACTTGGTCCGAGTCGGGTGATTGGCAATACCGGCCGGCGGACGGCTTCGTCGGTGTTGATCACGTTCAATACCAAGTCACCGACGGCATCGCGTCCTCCGACCTTACCGACGTACGAATTCGGGTTGGCACGTATTCGGAAATGATCTTGGCTGATGCGCCACTCGCCTATTGGCCGCTGAACGACCGACAAGTTGCGCACGACCTTTCGGGGCACGGCAATGATGGCACGTACGATGGCGTCACGGCAGGCGTCCCCGGTGCAATCGCTGCCGAAGCCACAACAGCCGCAGATTTTCCGAGAGAAAACTCCTACGTCTATCTGAGTGTCCGTCCTCAGCTCAATGCGCTCCGACACGATTTTACAATCGAGGCGTGGATCAAACCGAAAGCTCTGGTCGGTCACGGACGCATCTTTACCAATTCGCAGTATGACACGTCGCGCGGCATTGCTTTTGGAGCTTTCGAGAAGTCGCTTGTTTTTACCACGTTGGGAATTAAGGACTACATCAGCAAGCCGGTGTTTAACGAGCTGAATCGCTGGTATCACGTCGCCGTTGTCTTTGATGTCAACGATGATGCGTCGCTATACGTGGACGGTCAACTGATCGATAAGATTACCGGCAATAACCCCGCACGCACGACGACGAGCGCTTCGTTTCTTGGGCTGCAATGGGACTTTAACCAACATTTCAGCGGCACGATTGATGAAGTTGCGATCTACTCGCGATCACTTACGAGTTCTGACATCGGGCGACATTATCAGATGGGAGTCGTCGCGGCCGGCAAGATTCCCGCAGCCACGGCCGATGTCTATCAGC
>JAGQPK010001348.1 GCA_020426755.1 Planctomycetales bacterium | reverse complement strand
TTTTGCTTTTGCTTTTGCTTTTGCTTTTGCTTTTGCTTTTGCTTTTGCTTTTGCTACTGCGTCTGGAAGCTCGGGTCATCCGGATTACCACCCGAAATCAGGTAGGCGAGTAGATCCAGAATGTCTCCACTGTCGACCAACGTGTTGAGTAGTTTCTCGGGCATCGGCGACAGCTTTGAACGCGTCAGATCCTCGATATCATCTTTGGCCACGACCTTCGGTTCACAAGACGCCAGCGGATTCTCGTTGATGCGCAGTTCGGTTTCGGTTTCACTAACCACGACGCCGCGCAGAACGTTGCCGTTTGTCGTTTCGATGATAACCGTGGCGTACTGCTCTTCAACCTTCTCGGAAGGAAACACGATTTGTCGCAGCAGCTCTTCAGGCGTTTTGTATTTCTCCCGAATCTTGGTTAAGTCAGGCCCAATGCGCCCGCCCTCTGCCTTGATCTGATGGCAAGAAAAGCACGAAGCGCGAAGGAAGTTCTTCTGACCGTTCTCAAATGAACGTCCTTCACTCAAGCCGGCCAACTGTTCCGTGAGTTGTTCCCAGGTCCAATCGACCGTGCGAATGCCGAGCAACTCGTCAGCACTCGGTAGCGGCTGATGTGTTGCCAGGTAGGCGGCCGCATCGTCGGTCACCACCAGAGCGCCGTACATCTTGCTCCAGTGCCCGGGGAACGTACACAGATACGCGTACGTGCCAGGTTCAGCGGGGGCCGAAAAAGTCAGCGTGTCGGTATCTTTGGGCTGGATCAACCGCGACGCGTGCAAGATGTGTGGTGAATCCGGCAAGTAGCCTTTGGCCAACGCGTCGGCTTGGGTTTGCATGCGATCGGCGGCAATGCCAACTTCTTCACGCGCCGCCGGCGAATCCACGATCACGAAGTTGTGCGGCATGATGTCTGCGTTCTCGAACTGCAACTCAACTTGCTTGCCGGCCTCGACCACTAACTGCTCCTGATCGTAGACCATGCGATGCGGTACCGTACCAAGTCGCAGGTGTCGCACGCCCAGTTCACGCAGCAAGCGCCGCGTAGCTCGGGCCTGATCGTTAGGCAAGGTGGAAGTGAGTGCCTCGGCCAACTGGAGTGCGTCGGTCGCGGCAGGCGTGCGACGCGCGTCGGCCGGCAGGCTCTTGAGAAATTCGAGCAACGATGCGAGTACGCCGTCTGCTTGGTCAACCGGCCATTCGCGTTGAGGCACTTTTAATAACGCTCGAACTGCGGTTGAGCGATCGCGATTATCTACGACGTACTTGGCCAAGCGGGCAAAGGTCGCCGCCTCGCGTCCTCGCACGTAGACCATCGCCTCCATGGCCGCGCGACGAATGGTGCCCTGCGGACCGCCGGCCTCAAGCTGAATTTCCGTCGAGCGTGCCGGCGCCGGAATCGACTCGCGGGCAAAGACCGGCGCACGGCTGCCGTCGAGCA
>JAGQPK010001347.1 GCA_020426755.1 Planctomycetales bacterium | reverse complement strand
CCTGCTGCCATCCCGCCCGCGAATCGAGCTTCAATCCGCCTGAAGCTTCCGTGTCACTCGAATGACACTCGTAACAGTGTTCGACTAAAACGGGACGCACACGTTGCTCAAAAAACTCGAGATGTACTCGGTCGCCAGATTGCGAGTTGACGGGCTCTGCGGCCACAAGATCTGCGCTACCCAAAGCCAATCCAGACAGCACGGCCGCCACGAAAAGAACCTGCAATGTGCAGCGCCGACGTCGCAACTCTGACATTAGTCGTCGGAACAGATTCATCAGATTTCTCGCAGGAAACTTGAGCAAGATACCAAAGGCGGGCTTACCGATTATGGTACTCGTGTTTCAAGAAATCAACCTCGACGCGAACGCGGAGACTTCGGCCGTCGTTTGAAGTGCCGTCGTGCAGTTGCCGGGTTTGATTTTGGAGTGCGGCCGCGCAGCTGCCGCTATCAAACGAAGTGATCCACCGTGAAAAACGCGAGATCGTCCCATGCAAAACGTCCCGACCCCACATCTGCTCGACGCGGAGCGGCGACAATTAAACGCAAATGCAGCGAACCGGCCCTGCGTAAAGCAATAGCTGCACGATCGCACTCCAAAACGTGGCTATTGCTTGACGCAACCCCCAAAAGTATGCATAACCGACTACACACCTTTCTTGACTCATCACGAGGGCATTGCAATGAAGCGCCGGCGAAACTTCACGTCAGAAGCCCTCGAAGATCGCCGCCTGCTCGCGGTCACCGTGAATCACACTCCGCACCTGCAACTTGGCAACGCAGCGCTGATCGGGACGCCAGCTTACCAAGATGCCGATCAGGCAGAACTGATCTGGGAAACGATTCCCTCAACGGAACTAGGCAACGACGTGTTCACGGTCGAGTATCGTCAATCGGGCACAACGGCGTGGCATGCTGCGGAGCAACTTGATCCCGTCACAACACAAGTGGAAGGCCGAGTACTACACACGGCAAAACTTGGGGATCTACTCTGGTCAGCGACATACCAGTATCGGGTGCAGCAATGGCGCGACAATGAGTTGTACAATACCTACGACGCAACGTTTGTCACTCGGCCTCGGCCCGGCGATACGCAGCCGATCACCTTGGCCGCCTACGGCGATTCAGCTTGGTGGGAATACATCGAGCAGTTCGCTGGAGTGCAGCGTCGTATCAATGAACACAGCGTCGACTTTGCCTTGCTGCTAGGTGACAACATTTATCCAAACGGGACTCATAGCGATGCAGATGGCCGGTTCTCACCTACATTGAATCCTGCCGCGACCACGTGGAACGCGTCACATGTCGACTACGTTGCTATCGGCAATCACGATATGGAAACGCCACTGGCCTCGCAACAGCTCTTTTCTACGCCGGTGCCGGACGCAAATTCGAATGCCTACGCAACCTTGCCGGCGAACGCAATGTCGGAGTTT
>JAGQPK010001346.1 GCA_020426755.1 Planctomycetales bacterium | reverse complement strand
CCTGTGACGTTAAAAGCGTGCGGCAAGCCTGTGGCTCCCCCATGGCTAACAACAGTGCCGCCAGCCGACAGCGGCGCACGTCATTCGTTTCGGCCTGAAAGGCCTGCCACAAAGGATCTCGCGACGACGATCGCAACTGACAAAAGACCGCCGAGAGATTGCGTTGTTCTTCGATCGGTGCCGTCGCTGCCGCAGCAACTAGGAACTCCAAGTCGGGTTCGCCCAGCAATGCCAAGGCATAGGCCAGCCGCAATCGTCCTTGGCTATCCAAATCGGCTTCCTGGTAGCGAGCTTTCAAAGCCGGCAACAGCAGCTCTCGATCCGCTTGCATATCCGCCAGCGCGCCGGCACTTTCATCGGGTGCAGCCACCAGTAGCTGATCGACTTGATCGAGCCGACGCTGCTGATCGATGTCGTCGGCGCGCGCCCGTTCTGCCAGAATCGTGCGTGTCTGTGAACGAAAATGGTACGCCGCCAAGTGCCCGGCGACCGCAATAATTGCGACCAAAGCAATTGTCAGCGCGGCAAGTCCAGCGACCGTCGGGTTGCGATGACACCAACGGGCCAAACGAGTCACCTTGCCGATCGGTCGCGCGTGAACGGGTTCGTTACGCAGAAATCGCTGCAAGTCATCGCGTAGTTCAGCAGCCGTCTGGTAGCGGCGTTGCGGTTCCTTCTCTAAGCATTTCAGGCAAATTGTCTCGAGATCGCGCGGAATCCAATTGTTCCACTTGCGCGGTGTCGGGGCATCTTCGAAAACAATCTGATGCAAGAGGACGCGCGCGTTCCCCTGGAAGGGCCTCTGCCCAGTCAGCAATTCAAATAGGATGACACCCAGCGAATAGATATCGGTCCGCTGGTCGGATCGGTGAGCCGCACCACGCGCCTGCTCTGGCGACATGTAGGCCGGTGTCCCCAGCAGCTTGCCATCCATCGTGACCGTTGTCTCCCAGGCATCGTGCTTGGCCAAACCGAAGTCCAGCAGAAATGGTTCGCCAGCATCGTTAAGCATCACATTCGAGGGTTTCAAATCGCGATGCACGACGGAACGTTTGTGAGCATGTTCAAGTGCATCTGCTAACTTGGAACAGATGCGGGCGACTTCTTCAAACGAGAGATTCGTGTTTTCGAGCCATTGCGACAGATCACTGCCTTCGACAAAGTCCGTCACGATATAAACCAAGTCGTCTTGGCGACCGATTTCATGCACGCGCACGATGTTGGGATGATTGAGCGTCGCGGCTACACGTGCTTCCCGGATGAAGTCGTCAGTCTCATTCGCGTCGAGGTTCGACTTGCGCGGGATCTTGATGGCGACCTCGCGATCCAACGTTTCGTCGTGAGCCAGATACACCGTGCCGAACGCGCCCGCGCCCACTTTATGAATTAGCCGGAAGTCACCGATTCGTTCATTGACCTCACGGATACTGTCGACCT
>JAGQPK010001345.1 GCA_020426755.1 Planctomycetales bacterium | reverse complement strand
TGGACGAACACCTTCAGCACAGCAGACATCTACGGCAATTTGAATCCCGGAGGTGTGAGCAGTACCGGCATTCTCACGCTCAACGGCAATACGATCTTCCGCAATGCCTCGTCTACCGACTTCGAAGTGCAACTCAACGGCACCGCGCCCGGCACGGGCCACGATCAACTGGTCATCGACGGCAGTCTGGAACTCACGGGTGATCTTGAAGTCACACTGGGCTACACTCCAGCCGTTGGCGAGTCGTTCACGATTATCAATAATGCCAGTACCAATGCGACGACGGGTGCGTTCAACGGCTTGAGCGAAGGAAGCCTCTTTTCGGTCGGCAGCCAAGTCTTCTCCATCACCTATCAAGGCGGCACGGACAGCAATGATGTGGTGTTAACGCGTGTGTTAGCAGGTGAATGGGATGGCGGAGGTACAGATGACAACTGGACCACCGCTGAGAATTGGGTGGGCGACATCGTACCGGCACCGTACGCTAATCTCATTTTCCCCAATTCGGCGGCGCGAAAGTCGAATATCAACGACTTCTCGGCAGGCATGAGCATCGGCTCGATCCTAATTTCGGGAAGCAGTTATTCGCTCAGCGGCAATCCGATCAATCTGACCGGCTCGGTCTCTAGCAATGCGTTCGGCAACGCCTTTAGCATTCCCGTGCAACTCGGATCAGCGGGTGGCTTCAACAGTACCTCGAGTACCTTTACCGTGAGCAGTGCGATCGATACGAATGGCCAAGACTTGAATCTCGGTGCGTCGGGCGGCACGCTACTGATGACTGGGGTGATTTCTGGCAGCGGCAATGTGAACACGAGCGGCAGCAGCACGGTGGCCCTAGCGGGGAACAACAGTTACACCGGCGAAACGCGCGTCGGCGGCAGCGTGTTGGCCGCGCAGCATGATCAGGCCTTGGGATCGGGCGATAATACGACTGCGACGGGCACAATTATCACGGGCACGAATAGCTCGCTGCAATTGGAAAATGGTGTGACGATCAGCAACGAACGGCTGACGTCAACTACATCTACCGCGTTATTTCTGAACAGCACAGGCAACAATCTGACGAATACGTGGACGGGTGATATCGTCAGCGGCAACACCTCGCATATCTACCTGCGTCCTCTTTCCAGCAACAACCGTCTCCAGCTTAATGGAGCAGTCACCACGGGACATCCGAGTTACCAAGTGATTGTGCAAGGCACGAGTACTGGCATCACGGAGATCAACGGGACTCTCACAGCCAATCGACTGAACGTCTCTGAAGGTACGGTCGAACTGAATGGCACGAGCGCGACTACAAACGGTCTATACGTGGATTCAAGCTTTGGAGACCGGCTCTCCGGCACGGGCACATTCAACTGGACGAACACCTTCAGCACAGCAGACATCTACGGCAATTTGAATCCCGGAGGTGTGAGCAGTACCGGCATTCTCAC
>JAGQPK010001344.1 GCA_020426755.1 Planctomycetales bacterium | reverse complement strand
CTTGTCGGCAACGCGAGAACACCGAGCTTCATCTGTGGCACTCACGCGCAGAAGGATTGAGTCAATATGTCGGGCCGGACGGCGCCGGCCTGAAAGACTCTGCCAGACTTCAGGCTAATTATTCTGACGCTGGCCGGACTAAACAAGTGAGGATCTAGTTTGTAGAAGTCGTGACCGCACTCCGCGAAGAGTTCTGCGAACGGTCGCCCGAATGCGCTCGAACTACAACTCGGCACATGGTCAATGATCGCTGCCACTGCGTCATCATCTGCCGTCGTCCACAACGTTACCGAGGCACCGTAAAGAATCGCATCGTTCGTGCGGCCGATGCCGGCCAGATCATTTTTCGCGACTGGAGGCAGCGGAGCGTTTCCGGCGGCGCTGGTGATTGAATCGAGTGGAAACCCTAGGTCGTGTAGCTTGTGTAGCGCTGTTTCGACGCTACGCGCTACGACTTGTAGATTGCCTGCTTGACTGGCCGTGGGAGCGACTAGCAAACAAAGTCGTGTCGGTTCGACGCCGCATTTGCTGGCGATATCGTGAACGATTTCATCCGTTGGAAACTGACGACTTTCGAGCACACCGACGGCACAGTCGGACGCCTCATGATAGCCGCCGAGGATCGCTTCGCTGCCGGCGGCGGCACGCATCGGGCCAGAACCCATCGCGAAGAATTCTCCGGCGTGCAGTTTCCAGCCGGCGTACTGAGATGCCATGCAGGCGCGAAACGGATCGTCGGTGACAACACTAACTGACCAACCCGTGCCAGGTAGATGATCGGTCGGATGAAGAGCAACTGTCGCGAGATCGGCCAAGCATACTCGCGCCAAATGCAAACCAGCTGCCAGGCTGCCAGTCGCCCGAACGCCAAGATCCCAACACAGGCAGCCGGAGCTCAGACGTTGGCGGGCGATCCGCCAATGCTCAGCGCGCGCTTCAATTTCATTGCATAACTTCCAGGCACGGTCGTTGAGGTGAGTCGGCATTCGCGCGTTCACTTTGGTCCTGCAGAACTGTTTTGGATATGATAAATGAGCTGGGATCATGTCGCCAGCGGCCGTTCGCCACAAGGCCCGGCGTAGCTAGTTCGCCATAAAGCGGTTGTCCTTTTGATTAGCGCCAAAGCGAATCGAACTCTCGGTGATCTGCTATGTCGAAATCTTCTGTCTAGTGAGGTGATTCCAGGGAGGCCAACATGCGCGCTAGGACTGTTCTGATCATCGGACTGAGTGCGGTTGGGCTGACGGCTAGGCCCATCAATGCGCAGCCGATGGTGTTTCCGCCGGAATTTGAACAGGGCATGGAGCAGATGTTCCAACGTTTCATGGGCGACTCGGACGCGGAACGCCAACGGTTAGAACAGGTCGAAGTGTCTTCTCGAGAAGAGCAGCGCGTCGGCCGTGAGCGGCTCGCACAATTTCGCCGCGACTTGGCGCAACG
>JAGQPK010001343.1 GCA_020426755.1 Planctomycetales bacterium | reverse complement strand
CTGTTCGGCGCATCAAAAGTTGCGGCGGATGTGCTGGTGCAAGAGTATGGCAAGTACTTCGACATGAAGACCGCCTGCTTTCGCGGCGGCTGTTTGACGGGCCCGAATCACTCCGGCACCCAGTTGCATGGCTTCTTGGCGTACCTGATGAAGTGTACCGCGACGGGTGCGCCGTACACCGTGTTTGGCTACAAGGGCAAACAGGTGCGTGACAACATCCATAGCGCGGATCTGATTCACGCCTTCGATGAATTCTACAAAGCGCCGCGGAGCGGTGAAGTTTACAACATGGGCGGCGGCCGTTTCAGCAACTGCTCGATGCACGAAGCAATTCAACTCTGCCAGGAAATCACTGGCAACACCATGAACACCGCCTATCAAGATTTAAATCGCACCGGCGACCACATCTGGTGGATCAGTGACGTCAGCAAGTTTGCCGCTCACTATCCGGGCTGGGTACAGAAGTACGATATTCCGGCGATTCTGCGTGAAATCTACGAGGCCAACAGCGATCGATGGCAGAAGGAAGTGTAACAAGATGATCGACCTGGGTAAAAAGAATCTGCTTGGTATTGGCATGGACGCCGTCGACTACGACGGCGCGGTGGCACGCGTCGTTCGCGCCGCTGAACTGGGCGAACCGTACGCGGTCTCGGCTTTGGCTGTGCATGGACTGATGACTGGTGTGCTGGACAAAGAGCACCGATATCGGCTGAACCGCTTCGACTTACTGACACCCGATGGTCAGCCCGTCCGCTGGGCGCTGAATTGGCTTCACCGCTGCCGACTGCCCGATCGCGTGTACGGACCGAACTTGATGTTGCGCGTGTGTGAAGCCGCGGCCAACCACGGTCTGCCGATCTATCTGTTCGGCGGCACTCCGGAGATGCTCAAAGACCTCAGCAAACGCTTGGTCGAACGTTATCCGTCACTACAGATCGCCGGCCAACAAGCGTCGCGTTTCCGTAAGGTCACTCCGGACGAGCGGAACGAATTGGTCGATACGATTCGCGCGTCAGGAGCCAAGATCACCTTCGTTGGTCTCGGTTGTCCGCGACAGGAAATCTGGACCTACGAGTTGCGCGAACGGCTCTCGATGCCGTTGTTGGCCGTGGGGGCAGCATTTGCCTTTCACGCCGGCCAATTGGAGCAAGCGCCACGTTATTTGCAGGACCGCGGTCTCGAGTGGGCTTATCGATTGACCCGAGAACCAAAGCGGCTGTGGCGCCGTTACGTCTATCTAAATCCGCTCTATCTCAGCCTCCTGGCCGGCCAAGCCGTTGGTCTCTATCGACCACAATCAGCCGCCGGACAAGAGCCGCAGGAAGAACTGCTGTACGGGTAGGAAGCGTGTTGAATGTTGAATGTTGAAGGGCAGATCAGCGGCTACTCCGCGTCCCGTGTATTCACTTCAACATTCGATATTCGATATTCGATATTC
>JAGQPK010001342.1 GCA_020426755.1 Planctomycetales bacterium | reverse complement strand
CAACGACCGCAGCCAATGTGTCCAGGGATGGGGCGCCGAGCGAACCGCGACGCGGATCCTTGACGTCGATGAAGTCGACCCCTGCCTGTAGCGCGTCACGAACCTCAGTCGGCGCCTGGACACTAATGAGAAGTTGGGGGGCCGGCTCCAACGCACTCATGACGCAGCGGCTTCCGTGGCGGTCGCCGCGCGGCGTCGACGCTTGTATTCAACCAGACGACGGTTGATTTGATTCACCACGTCGCCATTTAGCGGCTCGCACCAATCGCCATTAATCGTGATGTATCCGTCACACCATCGTCCTAACGTCGCATTGACAGTACGCTGCTTCCACTCCTTGGCTCGATCGGCCAAACGTACGACAACCGTGACGTTCTCGACACGGTCACCAGCCGGGTGTGCCACCTTCACTTGGCTCGGTGCCTGCCCGATGAAGAAACACTCGACAAACTCCAGCGGCACACGGATCGGCCTGAGTCGATCCAAATAGACCCAAGCCTCGTCGCCTACCAAAGCCAATCGTGGTGATAACAACCAAGCGGCCTGCCGCAGGGTCTGGTACAGCCCAACGATGGCGACAATCGCGCCGAAAATGGCCCAGGTGTTGAGCGACCGGGAACGCGCCCACCACGCCAGCGTCATTCCCAACAAGGCGGGAACGGCACTGATGACAACCAAGATCGCGGCTGCGCGTCGGTTGTTAGTGAGCAAAACCTCCTTCTGATGCCGCATGTTCCTCACACGTATCGCTGCTAGTTGGGGAATGGTAAAGTGCGATGCAGATGGCAGAGATGTTCGACAACCGCGTTGCCGAACTGGGATCCGTGACATGCTAGTGGCTCGATCCGGCCAAGCTCTCGCAGATTCGTTAATGTAACAGATTCAAAGCGAAGTCACTGGGACCCAAGGGAGCCGCCTCGTCGTGAAACGTGATTTTTCTCAATCGAATTGGAACGACCAACTGGTCGACGACTGTCGCGCTCTTACGCGTCTGGCGGCCCGCGAGGATCTGGACCAAGGATACGATTGGACGACGGTCGCTCTAGTTCCGGAATCAAGCACGGGGCAGGCGGATCTCGTGGCACGTGAGGCGGGGCACGCGGCCGGCTTGGCAGCGATCCCGGTGATCATTGCCGAGTTGGAGGCGGAAATTGCCTGGTCGCCGGCAATAACCGACGGTGATCAATTCGGCCCCCAAACGCGTCTGGGAACACTAACCGGCAACGTCCGTGATCTGCTCACCACCGAACGAATCATTTTGAATTTTGTGGGTCGCATGTGCGGCATCGCGACGCTCACAGGCCAGTACGTCGCGCACACGATTGGCACGGCCGCACATGTCTACGACACGCGCAAGACGTGCCCCGGATACCGACGTCTCGACAAGTACTCCGTGCACTGCGGCGGCGGACGCAACCATCGGTCCGGGCTATATGACGCCA
>JAGQPK010001341.1 GCA_020426755.1 Planctomycetales bacterium | reverse complement strand
CAACGGTCTTGAAACTCGCAGTACGGGAGGGGGATTCAGGGGGAGGGCGACAATCGCGGAGCTGGTAGTTGCACTAATAGATAACTACTCCGTCACGATGAGTTTCGTTGACTTTCAGCATCTACATTGAGTTGCACAGCGTCCGTTGTGGTTCCCTCCCCCGGACCCCCTCCCGGTGTTGAACTGCGCGAAATGGAGGCCATCGACGGGAGGGGGAACTACGCACTTTTTCTATCCTGAGATCTCAACCAAGTGCCGCAAGGCGCCAGCCGCGGTTCTCACAGGCGGAGATTAAGGAATGATGATTTTTGATTTTTGAATGAGGAAGGCAAGCCGACATGTGGGATTTGTCCTCCGTTCGTCAGTTCCTCCGTTCCACACTTCCGAAATCCGAAATCAGCATTCCGAAATCACTTTGTTCGCCGCCTTTCGGCGAACTACCTTCGTGACCGCGGCAAACTAGCGCCTTTCGGCGAACTACCGTAGACCGGACTTTACACGCGGTGCTTGCTTACTCAAAATAGAAGCCTGTTGGGGCAGTCAAACCTACCAAACGTACTGGTCCCGTTGAACGCTCGACGCTCGCCCTGGTGGCGGCGGACGAGCGATTTTGTTTAAGTGGGCTCCTATTTCGGGAGCTGACAGCTTTTTGATCGAGGGGAACGTTGATGTCGGACATGATTCCTATGACCCGCGAGGGCTACAACAAGATCAAGGCCGAGATCGATCGCATGGAAAACGAAGAGATGCCGAAGATCGTCAAGCGGCTGGCAGAAGCCCGTGCCGAAGGCGATTTGAAGGAGAATGCCGAGTACCATGGTGCTCGTGAATCTCAAGGCATGCTCCAAGCCAAGATCAATCAGCTCCGCGGTAAGCTCGCCTGCGCCTCGATCGTCGATATGTCCAAGCTGCCCAAGGACGAAGTTGCTTTCGGTGCGACGGTCACGGTGAAGGACCTGGATTACGGCGACGAGGAAGAATACACGCTCGTCGGTGCCGGCGAAGAGGACTACGACAGCAACAAAATTCTCTGCACCAGCCCTATCGGCCAGGGTCTAATTGGCAAAAAGATCGGTGAAACGGCCGAGATTGAAGTGCCGCGCGGCACGCTGAAATTTGAGGTTCTCGACATTCGTTACGAGTAATCTGGCACGGAACAGGTAGCGGAGATCGCCATGATCGCGGCATGCTCGTACAGTGCGTGTCGCGAAACGAGGCCGCGAGTCAGCAATCCAATCGCACCGCCGCGCTGCTTCGTGTTCGTCTGCCCAAACAGTTGATCACAGGCGTACCCCAGTTCGATACCCGCGCGGACGAGCTGCGCTAACTCGGCCGGAATGGGAAACGTCGCGGAACGAGCCTGACCGGTGGCGGCCCCAATGCGGATAACAATCCAGGCCAGGGCGACCATGCCACTTTCGGCCTCTTCTACACCACCTTCGATGGCCGCCCAACC
>JAGQPK010001340.1 GCA_020426755.1 Planctomycetales bacterium | reverse complement strand
GGAGAACGCCAAAGTGCATCTCTCTCCGGAGCCGCTGCAATACTTCCAGGATACCGTGCTGGTCTCCGGGGTCGCTGGCGACACGACTGGCACCTACTTCGTACCATCCGATGACACGTTGGGTGACACGTGGGCGTCACCGACCTTTGACGACAGCGCGTGGGCCAGCGGCAAGTTGGGCATGGGCTTCGATGGCGGTAGTAACGTCGACTTCGACGAGACCTTCATTGCCACCGAGGTGAATGCCAATGCGACCGTGCCCGGTGCGACCAATTTCATGGTCCGCATTCCATTCCAGGTCAACGATCTGGATGCGGTTAAGCAACAAGCTCTCGTCCTACGCATGAAATACGATGACGGCTTTATTGCCTACTTGAACGGCACGCAGGTTCACGTGCAGAACGTCAATACGACGAACGGCATTAGTTGGAACACGCGCGCTTCCGCGTCGCACCCGGATGCCGACGGCAAGCTGTTCGAGGACTTTGATATTTCTGCGAATGCCGATTTGCTGGTGCCCGGCAATAACCTCTTGGCGATTCGGATCTTCAATCAGAGCGCCGCGGGCAACGACCTGATGGTATTGCCGGAACTGGTCGCACGAGAAACGCTGTTCGGACTCAGCCCGACAGCCTCCGTCTATTACACGACCGATGGCACTGATCCACGCGGTGCAGACGGCAATCCCTCGGCTTCGGCCACTCAACTACTCAACGGCGGCGATGTGACGATCGATCGCAATGTGCGCATCATCGCGCGAGCGTTCGACGAGGCCGATCGCGGCAAGCAGTCGGCGATTGTGCGGTCGGACTGGAGTGGTCCGGTCGAGTACAACTTCTCCGTGCGGTCTCAGCCGTTCGTTATCAGCGAAGTGAACTACAATCCTTCTCCTGCGACAGACGCAGAAAAGCTCGCTGGCTTCAGCAGTGATGATTTCGAATTCATTGAGCTGCAATTTAACGGGATCACACAAACGGACCTGTTGGGCTTGAGGCTCTCGGATGGTGTGGAATTCGACTTCTACACGAGCAACATTCAGAGCGTCCAGCCGGGCGGACGTGTACTGGTGGTGGCCAACGAAGCGGCTTTCAAAGCCCGCTATGGCAGCGGCCTGCCAGTCGCCGGTGAATACCGCGGCAACCTCGACAATAACGGTGAAGACATCGACCTGAAGGATGTCACGGGCGAGACGATCTTCTCCGTCAGCTACGGTGACTCTGACCCATGGCCCGTCGCTGCCGATGGCTTGGGCGCCACGCTCGTACTAAAGGATCCGGCTCATGTAACTGACAAGCAGCAGAACAAGTGGTACTCGTGGCGCAGTAGCACGGAGTACAACGGCACGCCTGGCGCGGCCAGTGCCGCAGCGTCCGGTGTCGTGATCAACGAGGTACTCACGCGCAACGACGCTCCGTCGAACGCCAAAGATGTGGTCGAGCTTTACAACAGTTCAGCCG
>JAGQPK010000133.1 GCA_020426755.1 Planctomycetales bacterium | reverse complement strand
TGACCCATCGGAGGCCTGATAGGTAAAGCTATCCGTGCCATTGAAGTTAGCGTCGGGCGTGTAGGTGAATGAACCATCCGTGTTCAGCGTCAACGAACCGTTTGCCGGGCCGCTAACGACGTTTGCAGACAATGCGTCGCCGTCCACATCGGTGTCGTTGGACAAGACTCCGCTGGCGGCGATTGTTAGCACCGTGTCCTCGCTCGTGGCGTATGCGTCGTCGCCAGCCACCGGTGCGTCGTTGACGGGACTGACGGTGATGTTGACCGTTGCCGTGTTCGAATCCAGCAATCCATCGGAGGCTCGATAGGTAAAGCTGTCCGTGCCGTTGAAGTTGGCGTCAGGCGTGTAGGTGAACGAGCCATCGGTGTTGAGCGTCAACGAACCGTGACTCGGATTTACAGCGAGTAGTGCGGTGAGCGTGTTTCCGTCGACGTCTGTGTCGTTGCCGAGCAAGCCGGGTAGGCTGATTGTCAGCACGGTGTCTTCGCTAGTTATGTAACTATCGTCGACTGCGATCGGGGCGTGGTTGATGGCGGTAATGGTGATGTTCACCGTTGCCGTGAGAGAATTCGCGACGCCGTCGTTCGCGACATAGGTAAAGCTATCGAGGCCGCTATAGTTCAGATCGGGGGTGTAGTCGAACGAGCCATCGGCGTTGAAGGTGAGCGTACCGTGACTCGGTCCGACAGCCAGTACGGCCGTCAACGGACTTCCCTCGACATCCGAATCGTTGCCAAGCACACCTGGCGCACCGATCGTCAACGTCGCATTCTCTCCGATCAAATAATTGTCGTCGCTTGCCACCGGTGCGTCATTCACCGGGTTGATTGTGATGTTGACGGTACCTTCGTTCGAATCAACGGTGCCATCATTGGCCAGATAGATGAAGCTGTCACTGCCGTTGTAGTTCTCGTCGGGCGTATAGGTCAGCGAGCCATCGATATTCTCGCTGAGAGTACCATGGGCTGGCAGCGAGATCAGCCGGGCAGTTAACGCATCACCGTCGATGTCCGTGTCATTCACCAGCAACTCGCCGAGTATCAGTGTGAACGGCGTGTCTTCGTCGGTCACATAGTTGTCAGTGTTGGCAACAGGCGCGTCGTTCATCGGTGCCACCGTGATCGTGACGGTGGCCGAAGTCGAATTCGCTATGCCGTCGCTGGCGACATAGTCAAAGGCGTCTGTGCCGGAGAAGTTGGCGTTGGGAGTGTAAGTGAAGCTGCCGTCTGAATTCAGCGTCAACGAACCGCTGGTTGGTCCCGTGACGACATGCGCGGTCAACGTCGTGTTGTCGATGTCTGAATCGTTGGACAATACGCCAGCAGTCGTGACAATCAGCGTGGTGTCTTCGTCGACGGTGTAGCTGTCGTCTGCCGCGGTGGGCGCGTCGTTCACTGCGGCCACCGTGATATTCGCGGTCGCTACATTCGAATTCGCGCTGCCGTCGCTGGCGACATAGAGGAAGCTGTCTGTGCCGCTAAAGTTGGCTTGGGGACTGTAGGTGAATGAACCGTCCGCGTTGGCTGTGAGTGATCCGTGAACGGGCGGCGAAATGATGGTGGCGGTGAGTGAGTCACCGTCGACATCCTCGTCGTTCAGGAGAACGTCCAGATTAAGTACCGTATCCTCGTTTGTCGAAAAATCGTCGTTCACGGCAACGGGTGGATCATTAACCGGTCGTACCGTAATCGTGAAGGTTTCGGTCGGGCTCTGCTGCGGATTCGTAGTCGCGGTGCCACCGCTGTCTTGTGCGAACACGGTAACGGTGGCGATGCCAAAGGCGTCAGGAACTGCGGCGTAAGTTAACGTTCCGTCTGCAGCGATCGTCGGTTGCGTGGCAAACAATGAGCTGTTGTCGTTCGAGACGACAAAGCTGACCGTCTGATCGGTCTCCGTTGCATCCCCCGCACTAATCGCGGTCGCCCAGTTGGCAACCGTTTGCAACCCCGCGTCCTCGTCGCTCGTTTGGTCGGCACCAGGCAAGAAACTTGGCGCGACGTTGGGCGAGATCGCTCCGGTCCAATGATTGCCGAAGTCGACATTCTGGCTGTGTTCGCCATCTTCGCAATCTTCGAACTCGTAACCGTCTCCCGCGATGGGCGTGCCGATCACGACGGGAATTGAACCGAGCACGACATCCGTGCCTTCGCGAATGAACTGCAGGTCGAAACGATGTGGCCGGCCGTCGCCAGTGAAGGTCACGTCGAACGTGGCGGTTTGACCGGCGGTTAGGCCATTGAGCACACCGGGGGTAAAGTCAATGTGCACGCGTGGGTCGGACGACCGGAGCGTGACGTTGACGCTGACCGCAGTCACCGCGGACTCCACGGCGGCGACGATGCCGTCAGCAATGTTCGTCGCCAGCGGGTCTCCGCCGCTGCCGATCATAAAGTAGAACGGATCGCCCGGGGCAATGTCATCGGGAGTGCCGTTGGCAATTGTGGCGTCAGTGCGATTGACGGCACCGGTGAGTTTCGCCAAGGCTTCCAGGCCAATGCGAGGATCGGTCGCAGCGCTCGGATTGGTGCCGAGACCGATCACAAGCGCGCCTAATGCGTTCAAGCCGGTGACCGTTTCTTGGATACCGGCACCATAGTCGAACGGCGTTGTGCCTCGTCCGTTGTACGTGATGTCGGTGACGGGCAGGGATACTCCGTCGATACCAGTGACCGTGCTTTCACCTTTGGGCTGATAGGCAAACCCAGTGTCGGTGGCGGTGATAATGATGGGCAGTGCACCCGAACGGAAACCGGCGCCGCCGATGTTTCCGGATGGTGCCAGAACACCGTTCGCGGGATCGGCCGTGAAGGACGAGAACGCAGGCACGTCGCCGCTGTTGCCTGGCATCGTTTGTGTCGACGCGAGGCCAGCCGGTCCACTGTCGAGTGTTGAACCATTGTTGTCGCCGTCGAAGCCTCGGCCAGTTACCATCTGATAAAGTGCTTCGATCACGGTCTCCGGCGTGTCGCCGCCGTAGCCGGGGGCTTCACGATCCAATGCTGCTTGAATTGACGCGAGTACCTCAGCGTCGGTGTAGCCGGTGGCGTCGGCCGAGATGATCGGTTGATTGAGCACGAACGGACGGCCCTCGGCATATTCCCAGGCGTAGTTGCCATATTCTTCTAGCCGACCGACACCAAAGCCCAGATCAATGCCGGGTAGGTTCGTTTGCAGCTTCGAAATGATGTTTGGGAAAGCCGCACGAACGATTGGGCTGTTCGATGTGAAGCTGCCGGTGTCGTCGAACAACAGGAAGACATCGACCATATTGGTCAGGGCACCCGTCGTGGGCAGCGTGAGACTGACCGTCTGGGTATGCGTATCGCCTTCCGCCAAGGAGACCTCGATCAAGCCCGGCGTTACGTCACCCACGGGAGCGTTGCTGACTCCCGATGGCCAAAGAATGCCATCGCGCGTCTCTGGGAACGTAATCGTGTAACCATCCGGAACCAACTCGCGCACCACATAGGCACCTGCCGCCAGGTCTGTGAACGAATAGGATCCGTCGGCCAGCGTCAACGTGGTCGGTTCGTCCGGATCCAGTTGATTGTCGCGATCCAAGTCGAGAAAGATCGTAATGCCTTCCATGCCCGGCTCGCCCGCGTCACGGATCGAGTCGCCGTCGAGATCCTCGAATTTGATGCCATGGATTTCGCTGGGGCGATAGCGATCTGCACCGTCTACCTCAAGGTCGTCGCCGCCCATCAGTTCGACTGTTTGCACGCTCTCCGTTTCCGGCGTGGAACTCAGTGAATCCGGCACGATCTGTCGAACGGTGTACGTACCGGCCGTCAGTTTTTCGAAGCGATACGACCCCGCTTCGTCAACGTCGGGCGTGTAGAAAAAGTCGGCGCTGGTCACGACGCTTTCCTCGGTCGGATCCAGGATGCCATCGTTATCCTCGTCCAAGAAGACCGTGATGCCGGGCAGGCCCTCTTCGCCGGCATCACGCACGCCGTCACGGTCACGATCGACGAAGATCACGCCGCCGATAGTCGCGTCCGTGCGCGCTTGTACGCCGAAGTTGACACCCGTCCGCGGCGTGCCGGCGATGAGTGTCACCGTTCGTTGTCCGCTAACAGGCGATGTCGGCAGGTAGTTGCGTGGAATATCAAGCGTCAGTTGAGACGTACCCGCTTCAAGACCAATCAGCTCATACTGACCATTGACGTCGGTCAGGGCACTCGGCTCACTCGCACTGTCGAACGCGCCATTGAAATTTAGATCCGAGTAAATGCGCCAACCTTCCAGCGGCAATTCGCCGGCATTAATGATGCCGTTGCCGTTGGTGTCTTCCCATACCGATCCGGAAACGCTGGTTAGAAAATCAGGATCCGCGATGTTTACGAAGTCATCGAGAGTCGTCGTTTGGCCCTCGATCATTGCGGCCGTCATGTTTTCGTCCTTGACGTCCCACATGTTGCCGGGCGGTGTGACCAGCCAGACTTCGTAATCGTTCGGTGAGGACGTTGAGCCACCCAGGACATCCGAGAACGTGTAGACGCCCTCAGCGTCCGTGATTTGAAATGCCTCGTCGAGGTCCAGCACGCCGGTGTTGTGAGTGTCGATAAAGACGGTCCAGCCTGACAGCGGCGCGATCGTTCCGCCAATATCGCCCATCACGCGGCCCGTGATGACCGCTGTGCCCGTCGTACCATAGTCGAAGAAATCGACCCGCTGCGACGTGCCATCAGTCAACGAAATATCCGTGAAGCCGTCGAGAGGGTTAACGGCATGCCAGCCAGATCGCATGACTTGTGAGACCCGATAGCTGCCCGCAGCCAGTCCCGTGAACTGATAGTGCCCATCCGCGTCTGTCAGTGTGGAGGGCTCGCCAGCGTCCAGGCTGCCATTCGTGTTCGTGTCGAGATAGACGGTCCAGTTGACAACTCCGTTCTCGCCCTGATTGCGGACCCCGTTCTCATTCAAATCAAGGTAAACCGTGCCCGTGATGTCTGCCGCTAGCACTTGCCGCGCTTCCAACGATTCCGTCTGCAGTGTCAATTTGCGTTTGCGAGGTCGTGACCGCACGAACTTAGGACGGGGCAAATAGCTGGCAAGAGATCTGCGCATGGGGAGTCCAATCTTGTTCTAAGCTGGTGCGAGACGCTGAATGCATCTGCATGAGCTGGCCCTGGCTTCGGGAATCGAAGCAATCAATCTGTGTTGCTCGCGGCAATTCTTCTTACGTGCGCAAGCTTGTTTGACGGTAGAGCCACAATGAAGTCCGCCGTGCGACACGAATTCTTTCGCACAGCGGATTAATGTTTGCTCATGAAAGAAGTGGGGCCGAAGCTTAATGTTCGGCTTAGAAAACCTCGCGCACGATGCAAGTGCGATGGTGCGACGCCGACCGGCGATAAATCGCCGGCCTTCCGTCAACAATCGCTACGTGATGTCGAACACTCGGCGAAATGACGAAACGACGACGCGATCGCACCGCATCGATGGAGTGTCCGGCGGAGACGTTTTGCTCTGCGAATTGTTCTGGGCACGTATTCAGCCGAACATTTGCAACAGCATCGCGAGGCAAACCAGGAACAAGATGGCTCGCACGCCCCAAGTCTTCAGACGGTCGCGCGTTGATTCGTGAGCGTAGCCGGGAAACTCCTTCGACACGAATTCGTCATAGTCGAATTCGTCGTCGTAGCCGCCGTGTGCTCCGTATGAATCGGCCGCTTCTGACCAGCCGGTTTCGTCGTCCGAACCACACTCGCGGCAAGACGGTGCGGTGACCGGAACTTCGGCGCCGCAATGCGGGCAGTTGAATGTCGCCACGCGTCGACGTGCTGGCGAGAAGAGCGACTTCACGCGCAAGGAAACTTGGTCTAAGCGTTCAACATAGCGGCTGAGCAGCCGGGTAAACGAATTCGACAACAGACGGTCCAGTTTGCTAAGTGAAGGAGTTCGCCGCAACGCGTTAGCGTCGGTGTACGCTTGCGACTGCGACTTACAATCGACAGTTTACGAAGATGCTGGTTGATTTCGGATTTCGGATTTCGGATTGAATGCCGGCCTTGATACTTCCACCTTCAAAACTCCGCAATCAACATTCACAAATCTGCCGAGCCTCCTGCCTACGCCGGCAATTCGAAACCCGCTCGCCGCGGTCGGTCGAGGAATTCGTTGGCGGCGTCGTCGCCGACAAACGTTTCCGTCTGCGGATTCCATTTGAGCGGTCGACCGGCCAGACGCGCGATGTTGGCCAAATGGCAGACCGTGATCGACCGATGTCCAATTTCGACGTCGGCGACGGGGGTGTCGCGCGTGCGCAGGCAGTCGAGCCAATTCTGCATGTGCCAACGGGCCTGCCACAACGCGAGCTCGTCGCTCCACTTTCTTTCTTCTTCCGCAACATCGAGTTTCTTGTGCAAATTGTCGGCGATTTCTGGTGGATTGGAAACGAACTTGTTGCGATTAATTTCGAGTTTGCCGCGTGACCCGATGAAGATCGCACCACCCATCGGTCCCTTGCCCTGTTCGATGATGAACCGGACCGTCACGCCATTGGCGTAACGCATTGCGACCTGTCCGTGCGGGCCTGCCGTCAATGGTGTGATTTCGACGGGACCGGTGTCGTCCATGCCGAGCGCCCATTGAATCTGGTCGACACCGTGCGCACCCCAGTTAGTCATTTCGCCGCCGCCGAAGTCTCGCCATCGCATCCAACTCATCCAGTCCGGGTGGAACTCGCGCCACGCCGCCTGATTGAGCCACATGTTCCAATCCAGTCCCGCGGGAACTGGCATGCCGGCGGGGTAGGGCGTGGGTGAGTCTTCAGGTCCGCGGTAGTTGACCGCACGCACTTCCTGCAATTCGCCCAGGCCACCATCACGCACGAATTGACAGGCGACTCGATTCATTTCCATCGAACGTTGTTGCGTACCGATTTGTACGATTCGTTGATGGTGGCGTGCCGCATTGACCAGCGCCCGACCCTCGCGAATATAAAGCGACAAGGGTTTCTCGGCGTAAATGTCTTTACCTGCCTGACAGGCGGCGATACAGGGCACGATCCGCTGGAACTCGCCGGTCGCCACGATCACCGCGTCGATATCTTTCCGATCGAGCAGTTCGCGATAGTCGGCATGAATCGGCCAGCTCGCCTGTGCTTTCGCGCGGAACGCTTCGGCACGCGGCGCGTTGCACTCACTGAGCGCCACGATCTGACCGTCTTCCGGCAACTGCTGCAGCAGCAAGCTGGCACGGCCGCCGACGCCAATTGCACCGACCGTGATGCGATCGTTGGCACCGGGACGTCCGGGTGCTGACAAGGCCGTACGCGGAATGATCATTGGCATGCCAATTGACACAGCGGCGGCTTGTTTTAAAAAACGCCGACGTGAATGACGGCGTGGGGTTGAGCTGGGCGGGCAGGACATCTCGCGATTTCCTCGGTAAGGCGGGTGACGGATTGCGCTGGGGGCGAATCCGAGTTGGATTCGATTCGTGCTCAGCATACCGGAATCCGCCGGGACACGCGAACTGCGGTTACTGGCAGTTTCGGCGTGAACCGCGGCTTGCGCCCTTCGGCGAACATGGTGGCCGTCGACCTGCGGGGCACGTCATGAATCATGCGAGCGACAGCGTCGCAATGTCGCAGTGTCGTCCGGCCGATTGCGACCGTAGCCCGGTGGCGATAAACTCGACGGATTCTGCGTCATCGTTCACCTTGGCTCCCAAGTTCATGAAATTGGCCGTCATACGACTGTGTAGATGGGGCGCTCGGCGGATTACGCTGCGCGACAATCTATGGCGATCGTTGCTCATGCGGCGGCGAATTCCGCTTTTGTTGATGGTCGTGTACTTGGTGACCGCTTTGGGCCTGCCGGTTCCCGTTGTATCTCGGACTTCAACTGGAGTGCCGTTTCCTTGCCAGGATCATGTCTGCGGCTGCCAATCCGCCGAGGCGTGTTGGCAGCAATGCTGCTGCTTTTCGCGTCAAGAAAAACTAGCTTGGGCGAAACGTAACGGTGTGACTCCGCCTGCCGCGTTCGTGTCGCAGATCGCTGAACATGACACTGGGCATGACGCGCATCAGCATAGCCATTCACATACTCATTTACATTCAAAGTGCAGTCAGACATCGTCGGCATGTGCTTCGAGCTCGACTGCGTCCTGTTGTGCTCAGGCAGCGGCCGTGCGGTCATGTTGTTCGACGACCCGTACAAAAATGCTGCTCGTGGTTTCGGCTGCGAAGTGCCGAGGACTACATTTCGACTTGGTTGCAGTGCCTGTCACGGTAGTGCCAGCCGTGATCGCTTTCGATGCAGCCGTTCTGAGCGAGCGGCATGCGCCCGTTGTTGTCCTTCCGACCGCACAGAACTCTCCTCAGCCCACGGTACCGCCACCGCGGTTCGCTCTGCTTACGTATGAACTTATCAGCAAAACGTAAGTAGGACGACGAGTTCGACGATGCGCATTCGATCCGCATTTACGCTGATCGAACTGCTCGTAGTGATTGCCATTGTGGGCATCTTGGTGATGTTGCTTTTACCGGCGGTTAACGCTGCGCGTGAAGCAGCACACCGTACACAGTGCGTTAGTCAACTGCGGCAGATCGGTCTGGGCTTCATTCAATTTGGTGATCTCAACCGAGATCAATTTCCCCCGAGCAGCCATTCCGCGTTGGCTCGTCGCGAGCCGCCGTGGGGCTATGCGCTGCTGCCATTCTTGGAGGGTGGAGAGGCCAAACAGGTGGCGCCGGGCGTTTCTGGCGGAGAGCTGCACAGTCTGTATTGGTGCCCCAGCGATCCTCGGCCCAATCATCGACTATGGAGCTACGGCAAGAACGTATGGTTCGAGCTAACGCCGTCCGAAACAGGAGAGCTACGCAAACTGGCGAAGGGGCCGACGTATAAGACGCGACGCAAGATCGCGAACAAGGCCGGTACTGTGCTGATGGGCGAGCTCGATTCAAATTCGATCGGTGACCACATGATGGCACACTTCTGGTACTACGGCGGAGAAGTCGAAGTCGCCCAGAATCGTCATCGTGGCATCTCGAACTATCTGTGGGTTGATGGACATGTGTCTGCAGAAATCTTTGTAGACACGTTTGACAAAGAGAAAAAAATCGATCACTGGGACCCTGGGCAAGTCACCTCAGTATTAACGCACTGAGTCGTTTTTGAGCCTTTACCGGCGTGTCCCTGATCAAAACAGAATAGGTGACAAGATTATGTCTCTTCGAATAAGTTTAGCGGCCGTGTTCGCCGTCGTGATGGGCACTACATCCGCCAACGCAGCCGAGGTCATGCCGATGATCGGCGGCGCGCAGGTTGGTATGATGGGTGCGCCCATGAAGCACTTAGATATTTCCTTCGACGGCGCCGCGCTGCACGTGCATGTCGACGACGCAGTGGCGATTCCCGTGTTGCGTCCGCTGATTGAACCCGATACGTTCTCCGCGACTGAGCCTTGGGCCGTTTTGCAGGACAAGGCCTACAACTTTCAATACGGCTGGAACGCTGGAGGATTCATCACATTGCCCGAGGGCGCAAATATCTGGGTGGAGAATTTAGAGACTTCGCCGGGGCTGGAAGTCTATAGCCGTCCACCGTCGGTTCCCTCCTGGACGCCAATTTTTGGCACCAGCGAAAGCTCGCCACGTTGGTCGTGGAGCGGCACGATGACGCACAACGCCTATGCGGTGCTCGATCCGTTCGAGTCGGAATACACGGCGCAGTATCGCGTCTACTTGGGAGACGCAGCCGGCAATCCGCTGGAACAGTACTCGAGTGACACCGTGACACTGGCCTTTGCTGCGAATCCGATTCTGTTGGGGGACTTCAACCGCGACGGTGAATTGACCACAACCGACATTGATATGCTGAGCCACGTGTTGGTGATGTCCACGGGCGGCAATCAATATGACGTCAATCGCGACGGTATCGTCGACCTCGATGATCACGCACACTGGGTGCATGAACTGAAACACACGTGGCTGGGCGACGCGAATCTCGATGGTGAGTTCAACACCGCCGACTTTGTGAGTGCCTTTTCGCTGGGTGGCTACGAGCAAGACACGTATGCAGGTTGGGCCGATGGTGATTGGAACGGTGACGAGCGTTTTGGGACGAGCGATTTGATTGCCGCGTTTCAAGATGGCGGTTACGAAAATGGCC
>JAGQPK010001339.1 GCA_020426755.1 Planctomycetales bacterium | reverse complement strand
GCCAACCGACCTACGCAAACCAATTGCGGCACGTCAGGCACGGGCGACGTGGGTTGCTCGAGAAAACTTGCATCCAGTCCGCAGTGTACGACGCGGATCTTGGACCATTCGGAGTAGGCACACCAGCGTTGCAGTTGGCTCTTGCCGAACGAACTGATCGCGGCAACAAAGCGCGCCGCACCGATCTTTTCGGCGAGCGACTCGCGTTCCGGACGATCAAACTCTTCGGGACCGTGCACAGTAAAACTGAAGCTCGGGCCGCCCAACTTCTCTGCCAACAGGGCGACGGTGGCCGAGTTGGTACCGAAATGAGCGTGGAGGTGCGTCACCTGCTGGGCCTGCATCGCCTCGACCAAATGGGCTGCCTCTGCCAGGTACGCGAGGTGACGCACGACGCCACCTCCGGCCCGTCGCCCCAATCGTGCCAGCGTAATTGCCGCAGCGGCGGTTCGCAGCGGATGACGCATCGCCCGTTGAGCCAGGGCGGTGATGCAACGCGTCGTTTGCAGCACGACAGTCGTTTGGGCGGCCTCTTTCTGATCTTCTGGATCGATGATGGCATCCCGCGAAGGCCGAATCGAAAACCGCACCACCTCGTGTCCCAACGCTTCCAGCGCGCGGATCTCGCGTCGCACAAAGGTGTGGCTAATGGCCGGATATTGATTGATTAGGTACGCGAGTCGCATGACGTGGAGACCGGGTGTGTTAAGGCCACTTGGCGGTGAAGCGGAAGGATGGTTGAGGATACCGAGTCGGTTCCCGGTCCCGCAAGTGACGTCCGGCGTGTTGCATTCTGAATGATGATTGCCGAGTTTTGAAAGTTGAAGTCTCAGAGTCGCCAGCCACCCCTCACCCCTCACCCCTCAATCCTCAATCCTCAATCCGAAATCCGAAATCCGAAATCCGAAATCATCCGTCCGCTTTGATCCCTCGCTGAATCGCTCGCTACCGCCTAGGATGAGGGCTGGATGTTGTGAGGGGAAACCGGGCAGTGGGGTGAGAACCAACATCCAGAACTCGGCAATCATCATTCATCAATCAGCTCTGGTAGACGTGGGGTGAGAAACGCGATGGGGGAATCGGTTTACGACTACGACGTGATTGTCGTGGGGGCCGGCCATGCGGGGACTGAGGCGGCGTTGGCAGCGGCGCGCTTGGGCGCCCGCACGGCGCTCCTGACGATCAGTTGCGACACGGTTGGGCAGATGAGCTGCAACCCGGCCATTGGCGGCGTAGGCAAGGGACAGATTGTCCGTGAGATCGATGCCTTGGGCGGCGCGATGGGACGGGCGATCGACGAGACGGGCCTGCAGTTTCGGCTCCTCAACCGTCGCAAGGGGCCAGCGATGCACGGTCCACGTGCTCAGGCCGACAAACGGGCTTATCAGCAGGCGATCAAACAGGTGGTCGAGCAACAGTCGGACTTGGACCTTAAACAAGAGGTCGTGGAAGACCTGTTG
>JAGQPK010001338.1 GCA_020426755.1 Planctomycetales bacterium | reverse complement strand
CTCGACGGCAAGTATGCGACGTGGTGTGGCACGGTGCTGGATAAAGCAAAGCCGATTATCGTAGTCGCAGATGATGACCGTCTAGACGAAGCAATCATGCGACTCGGTCGCATTGGCTTTGACCAAGTGGTCGGGTATCTGGAACACGGGCCGGAAGCACTCGAGTCTCGTCCGGAGCTTGTTGCTCAAGTCCAACGCATGACAGCTCTGGACGTCGAAGAAAACGCCAGCGATTACACCGTGATTGTTGACGTGCGTACGGAGAAGGAATGGCAAGGCGGGCATATTGCTGACAGCATCAACATCCCTCTGAACCAGCTTGCGGATCGCGTACACGAGCTACCCTCAGACAAGACGATAGTCGTGCATTGCCAAGGCGGCTATCGCAGTTCAATTGCGGCGTCGCTGATGCAAAAGGACGGATACTCGAACGTCTTCGATATGGTCGGCGGCTTCGAAGCGTGGAAGGCCTCGCAATTGCCGGTAGCGCAGACTTCCGCCGTGTAGGTCAAGGCGTTTTCTGACAGACAGTTGTCACCGGACAGTAAACCACAAGCAACACGCCGCCGGCAGGCGGGACTAAGACTAAGAACTTCACAAGGAAAGATATCGATGTCGCTCGAAACAATCAGTGTAAAGGACTTGCATTCAAAGATTTCGCGAGGTGAGCAGCCCGCGGTAATCGACGTGCGCACTCCAGCGGAGTTTCAGGAGTGCCATGCGTCGATGGCGCGCAACGTGCCGTTGGATTCGTTGGATCCACGGCAGGTGATCGCGAATCTCAACGGTGCGGCCGATGGCAAGATCTATATCATTTGCCGCAGCGGCAGCCGCTCGAAGATGGCGTGCGACAAGTTCCAGGCAGCCGGCATCTCGCAAGTCGTGAATGTCGCCGGTGGCACTCAAGCCTGGGACGCCGAAGGCTTTCCGGTCGCGCGCGGCAAGAAGGTGATGTCACTTGAGCGGCAAGTGCGCATCACTGCAGGTTTCATGGTGCTGGCCGCCACCGTGCTTGGCTTCCAGGTCAATCCGTACTTTCATGTTCTCTCTGGCATCGTGGGTGCTGGCTTCATCCATTCAGGTCTCACTGACACTTGCGCGATGGGCATGCTGATCGCGAAGATGCCGTGGAATCAGGTGAAATCGTCATGTCGTTCAGCGTAGCGATAATTTTCGGATCGCTGGTCGGCTTCGCATTGGGCCTGACCGGCGGCGGCGGCGGAATCTTCGCGGTGCCGTTGCTCGTCTACGGAATGTCAATCGCGCCCCGCGAAGCCGTCGGAGTTTCGTTGGCATCCGTAGGTGGCACAGCGTTGCTGGGTGTCACTCCGCGTTTATTTCGCGGTGAAGTCGAAGTGCGGACCGGCCTAATGTTCGCCGTCGCTGGCATGCTCGGCGCACCACTGGGAAGCTGGCTCTCCAAATTGCTACCGGAGAGCCTGTTACTCGTACTGTTCTCAG
>JAGQPK010001337.1 GCA_020426755.1 Planctomycetales bacterium | reverse complement strand
ACAACTTGGCCTTTAGTTAAATCAACGACGCTCACGGTACCACTATCACGATTGGTACACGCCAGTAGTTGGCCATCTTGCGAGATTGCCATGAGACTGCTCGAGGTGCCGGCCAATGCACAGGTGCAAACCAGAAAAGCCCAGATGGTGCCAAGCAAGAAAGCGAGCCGTCTCACGATCGGTCTCCAAGTCGAGTGTCGCTGTTGTGAGCGTACGACGGCTTGCAATTGAGGAGCAGCCGCGCAGGTGCGATTTTGAACGAAGCGGATCGCCTGAGTGAGCGCCGACGCTTCAACACCAATTCGGGTCCAGACGCTCGACACGCCCATGTTCGTCATCGTCACATGACAAGCTGCCAATGGTTTCGACGCGACGAGCGCTCACGTAAAGCAATAACTGTGCGATCGCACTCTACAAGCATTGCGAATCGAGGCGAGAAAACACGGGGTGAGCGGCTCGCGAATCACAAACCGCTCACACCGCTTGAACCACAGCTAGTTCAGGATCTTGTCGGTTTCGGAAACGATCGATTCGATCGCCTTCGTGTCGAGCTTGCCTTTGGCCAAGGCAACGTTCGACTTTACCTTGCTCTTGTTCCACATCATGACGGTTACGTCAGAGCCTTCTGCAATCTTGTAGTCTTGCGGACCGGCCTCGCCGTCGTAAATCGTGAGAGGCACGTTCTTAATGCCGTTCTCTTTGGCCATGGCTTCCAACTTGGGAGCGACGACATCGGCGTCTTCCGCCAACACAACGACGAACGCAGCCATCTTCTTGTCATCGTTCTTGCCAACGATTTCGTCCACTTCCTTCACGAGCTTGGCAAGATCGGCATTCACGTCACGAGCGAACACGCTGACAACGGGTCGACTGCCGTAGCTGCAGCGATAACAGAGCGACTTGCCCTTGTTTGGCCCAGTGATGTCTTTCACATTGAAAGCACCGGGTGAGTCGCCAACCTGCAAACCCGACTTCAAGTCTTCGGCGTTTGCGCTGATTGTTAGAACAGCGACCAGCAGGGCGCTCAGCAAGGTGACCATTGATTTCATCTTTAATCTCCAATAGACAGAAACGAACCCCGTGTGTGGCGGCCCCATCACCGCCGAGACATGCCTGTTAGCATAGGGACACGGAACGAAAAGGCAAGACACCACCCGTGCTGGCATGCCGCAACAACCATCAATCGTCCAGTAATTCTACGCGGCCGTCCGAATTGGGCGCTGTAGCTGCTGAACAAGTCAAGTGTTTTCAAGCTAAATGACCGAACGCAATCTTTGCGAGTTCTGAGGTGGTGGCTAGTGGCTGCCCTCAGGGGCAATCCGAGCATGCTCCCGCAGGGGCAATTTGGTTCGCCGAAACAGCCGCAGTTCTCGCTGCAGTCGGACGCGAGCGACCGGACCAACCGACGCGAACGGTGCGGCGAACTGACGCCCCCGTCCTGCGAACTCCTATTGTTTCAGCTT
>JAGQPK010001336.1 GCA_020426755.1 Planctomycetales bacterium | reverse complement strand
GAGCCCAACGAATTCGTCGGCCTGTCCGAAGTTCGTTTCGTGGGCGCCGAGCTGGGCACGCTGGGTGACTTTAACACCGATGGTCAATTGACAGTCGATGACATCAACCTCTTGAATGCCGCGATCCGAGCCGGCGGTGCCAATAGCGTTTTTGATGTCACAACCGACGGCAACGTGGATGAACACGACCGCGACTATTGGGTCAATGAGCTGAAGCGGACTTGGTACGGCGACGCCAATCTAGATGGTGTGTTCGACACGACGGATTTTGTCGAAGTCTTCCAGGCCGGCCAGTATGAAGACGGACTCGACAAGAATTCGCTATGGCAAACTGGCGACTGGAACGGCGACGGCGAATTCGATAGTGGAGATTTTGTCACGGCGTTTCAAGGTGGCGGGTTCGAACAAGGCCCGCGTGCCGCCGTGGCCGCGGTCCCCGAACCGTCGAGCTGTGTATTGTTTCTACTAGGTAGCGCCGCGATCAGGCGGCGTTGCAGAGTCGCGACGAAAGTCGTCAACCGCGGTTCTCAAAGTGGATGAAGACTCCGCGCCGGGACAGACGCGACGCTAACGCGTCACTGATAATGACATAATGGTCGACACCATCTCATTCAGCCGATCGCGTCCCACGGCCTTCTCGAAAACCCGCTGAAGGTGAATATTGATAGGTAAATTCGTCTTCTGAAACGCAATGTCCAACTCATGTTGCACAAGTTTCTCACGCTCTGCCGCCGTTACATTCTCGAGGAAACTAACTACACTGGCTTCAACATCGACGAGCCTTTCTTTGGCTTTGTCGTGCGATTTAACTTCATTGCCCCAACGCTTGGATACTCGGTTCAAATCGTAGCGACAACGCAAGATCTCTTGCCGAAGTCGCCTCGCGTCACAATACCAGCCAAGCATCGTGGCTAGAACAATGAATGCCCACAACGCATCGCGTAGAGTTAATCTCCGTTTGCGGTGTAAGAATTCGTCCATAGACTGCATCGACCGAACCCTTTCAACCAATGACTGACTGTGGCATCATTTGAACATTAACTTAGCTCTTGTATTGCGATACTAACTGTTGTCTTGCAGTACGTCACTACGCGTCTATCACATTTGTCACAAAGACGCTTATGGATTCGATCAATTGCTCAATCGTCCATATCGCCGTCAGCGATCACCAACATCCGGCCATATACATACCCAGTCACATGATGCAAGTCGCGGTCGCCCCAGTTAGAATATCCGGCTCCCCGATCCCAACATGAAAGAGGCCGAAATGAGATTCATTGCGATTGCCATGCTAGCCATTCTGTCACTCAGCTCAACGCTCAGCGCGGCAGAGGTTTCCCTGCCCCGCAGTACACCGGAGGCACAGGGCGTCTCTTCCGAACGCTTGCTCGACGTCATCAACGCACTGGACGCACAATTTCCAAGCATGCACGGCGTGATGATTGTGCGCCACGGTCACGTCGTCG
>JAGQPK010001335.1 GCA_020426755.1 Planctomycetales bacterium | reverse complement strand
ATCGTCGCCAACGACGGAGGGAACAATAGATCGGGCGCGGAAGCAAGTGCCGGCTCTGCGCTGATGAGTTGTGGAAGATTATCGCGCAATCGGCTCGCCCGACTACGATCATGGCAGCTGAGACAGTTGTTTTCAGCGACAACTTGGCTACCATCCTCACGGTTGATTTTCAAAAGCCGACGTCGTTGCACGTAGAATTGCACCGCATCTTGGTCATCGTGTGTAAGCACGAACCAGTGGCGGTCCGGTTGCTGATAGACAGCGGCGCACGAGCGACTCCAATCACTCGTCTCGCTCAACAAAGGCCCCCGTCGGCTCTCGTCAAGCTGCCGCGCACTTTCACGTGTTGAATGACACGTGCCACAGCGGAGTGTCTCGAACAGCTGCTTCCCCGACGCGCGAGTCTGTTGGCTCGGCGCCGGTTCGTCATTCTCCAGTTGTTCACCGCCCCTAGCCAACGAGTTGGCATTGCAGTTTTGCAGAAACACGCTCAACTGCTGTCGTTCCACTGGTGTCAATTCGAAAACCGGCATGCGATGGTTGGGATTGATCTGGGCCGGATTCGACAACCATCGCTCGAAAAATGTCGCCGGTCGTTTGCTGCCGATGTTTGTGAGATCGCCGCCGTCGTATAACGACCGCGAACCGATTCCCGACCACGTATGACACGCCAGGCAGCCCTTGCTGAGAAATACTTTTCTTCCCGCATCGATGGGAGCTTGTTCATTCGCCGCAACCTGCTCGCTCCGATTTGTCGCTGTAGCAACGTCTTCGCCCATTAAAAATGCGGCTAACTGTGTGGCCTGCGCCCGATCGAGCGCGAAATAAGGCATACGTCGAGGCACTCCATCTAGAAGCTGCTGGGCAGCGTGTGAGGACTTGCCATCGTCCTCACTAATGTCGTCCGCTTCATCGGTCTCTGTCGCGACTTTGGGACCACTCTCCATGAGCCAATCGATTAGCCAGTCGCGCTGCAGGTTCTCGACTGAGCCGTTGAGTCCGGGAATAGTCGGCCCAGATGACTCGTTCGCCTCGTGACATGCGTTACAGTGGAGTGCACGATAGAGTTGTTCACCACGCAAGAACTTGCGAGTCTCTGCAATCGCAGCGACAGCGACGTCTGAGGGGCGATGAGTTAGCAGTCTGTCCGGCAGTGGTTCCCAGTCAAATCGGGGCCCCCGCCAATACAGTGACACTTGTCCGTCATCGTCAATCCCATCCAAGTACACGTGGAACTCATGCCGATCGGCATCCAAGTGAACGGCTTCACTGCGCAGCCATCCCGCAACGACTTGCCGGCCTCCCAGCACGGCGCGCTCACCCAGCGTCACGCGGACTTCGCCTTGGGTATACGCAGCGAACTCGTAGACACCTTCTGCTTGTATCTCAAGCTGTCCGTACCAGTGAATACGATCCCGTCCAGGTACGACGCGACTGTCCCTGCGACTGAAGCTGCCGCTGACATGCGGTC
>JAGQPK010001334.1 GCA_020426755.1 Planctomycetales bacterium | reverse complement strand
ACATCGACTTTGTTACGGACAAAAACCTGGCAGAATGGCAATTCGTCGAACAAGACCTCTCGTTCTCGCATCTCGGCATCACGGATCTGACGCGAGCCAATTTCACCGGCGCCACGCTTAGCCACACACGACTCGGCGGGGCGACCCTCACCGACACCAACTTTCGATCGGCCATTATCAGCGGCGCTGACTTGTCATCAACGGTTCGCAAGGGATTCACGCCGGCTCAGTTGTACGAAACAGCCAGCTATCAGCAGCGTGATTTGCGGGACGTCGATTTTTCGTTTAATGACCTCGGCGGCTGGAGTCTTTCGGGTCAGGACTTAAAGAACGCGAGCTTCCGATACTCAGATCTGTCTAACACAGAGTTTTTAGATGCCGATATTTCTCACGCAGATTTCAGTCGATCAAATATCACGGCGGATCAACTCGCCTCAACAGCAAGCTATCAGCGCCTTGACTTGCACGGCCTGAATTTGACCGGGGTGACTTTAAACGACTTCGATTTTCATTTGCAAAACCTGACGAATGCAGTGTTTGGTTACACACCTACGGACTGCTGTGAAGAATCCCCGGACATTCGCAATGTCAGTTTCGCCAATGCTAAGTTGAACAACGCGCGACTAGAAGAGTTCCGCAGCGCTGACCAACAAGACGGTTTTCGCACAGTGGACTTTTCCGGTGCCGACTTATCCAGTGCCCATGTGGGTGATTTCGCGCGGGACGCCAAATTTAGCGCCGACACAACTTACAATCAATGGACACGTTTCCCGCCGGGATTCGATCCTGTCGCCCGTGGGCTCAGATTCGTCCGCAGTGCGGACGGAGATTTTGACGGTGACGGCCAAGTACTCAATGACGACCTCCAGGCATTGATTGATCATCGCGGATCAAGCGATTTGAAATACGATGTCGATCGCAATGAGATTGTTGATCACAGCGATGTCGTTGCGTGGATCACTGACATCAAGCACACGCAAGTCGGCGACGTCAATCTTGATGGCCGATTTGACGAGTTGGATTTGATGGTCGTGCTGCAAATCGGCATGTATGAACCAGATCGATATTATTTGTCGCAACCAAACGCCGATTGGGAATCCGGCGATTGGAACGGCGACGGCTATTTCGACGCCGGCGACTTAGTATTCGCCTTCGCCCGCGGTGGCTATCGACAGCCCGCGCGCGCTGCGCACACGGTTCCGGAGCCAACGGGTGTATTACTCTGCCTGGGCGGGTGGATGCACGTTTGGTCACTTCGTCGTTCAACTACGCGTCACGCGCTGACGGCGTAACAACTCGATTTGAACATCGTTCAACGTGACAAGGCCTACCGACTTCTGCCAGACTCCCCCGCTGGCGCTACTCTTGTTTCTGGCGTACTGGGAACACGAGCGTGATCCAACAGAGATGATGCTCGGCACGGACGGCTCTACAGCGCGAAATTCCCTCGCTGCAACTGAGAATTACCGCTC
>JAGQPK010001333.1 GCA_020426755.1 Planctomycetales bacterium | reverse complement strand
CGACAGAGCAACACGCAGACGGGCACCCGGCGGCTCGTTCATCTGACCGAATACCATGCAGGTCTGTTCGATAACGGAACGACCCGTGTCGCCAATCTTCGCCTCTTGCATTTCCAACCAGAGGTCGGTGCCTTCACGAGTACGTTCACCCACGCCCGCGAACACGGAGTAACCACCGTGGGCCGAAGCGATACGAGCGATGAGCTCGGTGAGAATAACCGTCTTACCAAGACCCGCACCACCGAAGAGGCCTGCTTTACCACCGCGGACGAACGGCGTGAGCAAGTCGACGACTTTGATACCGGTCTCAAACAACTCGGTGCTGGTCGATAGCTGATCGACGCGGGGAGCTTCACGGTGAATTGGCCAACGTTCCGGTGCGGCGACATCGCCACGACCATCAATCGGCTCACCCAACAGATTGAACACGCGGCCCAGCGTTGCGTCGCCGACAGGCACTGACACCGGGGCACCGGTATCAATGCAATCCTGCCCACGCACCATGCCGTCCGTACTACCCAAGGCGACGCAACGTACTCGACCGCCGCCCAAGTGCTGCTGCACTTCGCCGGTCAGGTTCATGTCGACGCCCTTATGTTGACTGACAACTTTGACCGCGTTGTAGATGGCCGGCAGTTGATCTTCCGGATACTGGGCGTCAAACGTCGACCCGATCACCTGCGTCACTTTGCCAATTTTCTGAGTTACGGTAGCCATTGCGTGTCCACTTTCCCGTGTGTCGAGGGTTTCTGTTGATCGGTTGTGTGTATTGCGTGTATTCGCGCGTGTGCTGCGTCAAAGGCGGGTTGTTATTTGTTCAACGCTTCGACGCCGCCGATGATTTCCATGATTTCGCCGGTAATCTGCGACTGGCGAGCACGGTTGTAGGTCATTGAAAGCTGTTTGATCAATTCGCCAGCATTCTCGGTCGCGCCCTTCATAGCAACCATTCGAGCAATTTGCTCGCTGACCGCCGCGTCCAAGAAACACTTAAACAGTTTGATCTTGAAGCTCGTTGGCACGATCTCTTCCAAGATGCTGCCGGCCGAGGGCAGGAAGTCGTACATCGAATCGCCGCCTGACTTCCCATCTGTGCTGCCAGCTCCCTCCAGCTGACCGAGCGGCAAGAGCGTTTCCACCACCGGGTGTTGTCGCGAAATGGTTTCGAACTTCGTGTAGACAACTTCCAGTCGATCGAGCGACCCGGTGATGTACTGATTGAGGAACTGATTCGCCAGGACCTCAACCTCTTCGAAGCTCGTCTTGTCTTCGAAGTTGGTGTAAGCCTTGTCCGGCTTGATACCGCGGTAGCGGAAACCACCGATGCCACGCTTGCCGGAGATGATTAGTTCCGTCTGTGGCACTTCCGCCTGCAGTTCGGCCCAACGCGACATCGCCAAGCGTTGTACGTTACCGTTGTACCCACCGCACAAGCCGCGGTTTGCCGTCAGTACCAACAGGGTCGCCGATTTGGT